>BBCA01000025.1 GCA_001311805.1 Lentibacillus juripiscarius JCM 12147
AAGTTGTGTCGCAGTTTCTTTCTCTGAAGTGACGCAAAAGGCAGCTTTAAAAAAACAGCCTTTGTACTATAATTGGCTTTCACCTAAACCAACGAAATATTTTCCCGCAGCGGTATTTACGGCTTACCCAACATCATACGAAAATGTTCCAGTCATCATTCGGCTTCCATGTGGATGATTTTCGTTATATTTCAACCCTTTCCATCTTTAATCTCGGTACGAATACCAGTCTGCCAGTTCATCTGTATGCGATTCTTCCAAGTCCTTGATGGCAAAGTGTGTACCGGTTCCCATCCTCCCAATAATGGACAGTCGCATCGTTGCCAGCTGTTGTTGTACCTGCAGTTTGTGTTGTTTCTTCTCAAAGGCCTGGATTCGTTTATGATACATCATAATTGTATTCCGGCTGAACGAACGATGCCTTATCGTTAACTGTTCACCATTCCGGTAAAAACCACCATCTCGATGACGCATAATCCCAAGCACAATACTTCCCGCCAGTAATACGAGCGGTATCCAAATAAACTGAGGAATCAAGAACCCACTTGCAACTGTCAATGCCAGGAAAAGGATGGACGTCCGAAAGATATAAAACTTACGGGCCGTTTTGGTAAGGGGGTCAATTCATGCTGGATCCCGGCATAATCCGGCAAAAATGTTTCCAAAAAACCTCCACCTCATCCCGTTTCATAATCGGGAAAAGAATCGATGAAAAATCTTCCCCTTTATCCATGGACCCTCCTGCTATTTCCGCAAACACGGTCACATGACCAAGCGGCTGACGGATGATATTTTCCTGAATGCCAACTGCCTGGATCCTTTTTAACGGGATCGTTAATTGTTTTTCTCCAGAAGGCCGCGGGTAATAAATAATTCATCATCGCTCTTTGTAATGGTGAAATTGCCGTATTTGATCATCGTACCGGCAATCCCGAGTAGCCAGAGCAATAAAAGCGCAACAATACCCATCACAATTAAAATAACGATTCCTAATCCGATAGCCCATTCCAGCGTATTATCATAAAAGGAATCCGGAATAAATTGCTCCAGTTCAGAAAAGCCAGCCGCTGCCAATGCAAAAATCACTCCAACACTGCCTGATGTGGTTCCTGCGATAAACAACCGCTTAAAACTTATAGTGGTGGATGGCTTTGTCTGTTCGGCCGGTTCATCCGTTGTGTTTTCATCGTACGTCTGCTTCGTTCCGCCCGTTTTCAATTCTTCTCTTAGTGCTTCCCCTTCTGCCAATGTGACTGCACTGAGCGATGCTTCCGCACTTGTCCCTGTCCCAGCTGTTTCAATCTGTACCTTCGTTAAACCAAAGATCCGGTGAATCACACCTGATGTTAAATCAATCGACTGAATGCGGTTCTGGAAATATAGCGTTTTTCGAATAAACACGCCATATTCAATGCGCAGTTCGTCATCCTCAATCCGGTATGAATACCGATACCATGTCAAAATACTTGCTGCTATAAAAATAATCAGAAAACCTGACGTAATCAAGACAAAATAAAGCAGTGAATCATCCCGAAACGTAATGAAGCCAATGATAATGGCAAACAGGAATTCACGGACCGTTTTAATCAGATTAAAAAGAATCGCTGCCGGGTGTAAACGTTTCGCCTCAAACATCATCCTCATCCACCCTTGCCAGTGCTGAAATTCTGTCCCTGAGTTCCGACGCATCCTCTTCAAGCAATGCAGGAATTTCATGCGTTGTTGCTGCAGTAGAAATCTGAACACTCGCCAGCTTATAATTTTTAAGATTGGTCCCTGTTTGGTATCCACATGCTGCACGCGGATCATCGGGACGAGTGTCCGGGATACAATTAATATCCCGTGCTGGATATAAATCTCCTGTTCAAATACTTCGTAGCGCCACCTTCTCCAGCGCAACTTCGGCAGCAAAAAAACAAACAAATAAGTGCATAACGCACTTATCAAGATCCCTGCTGCGCCAATCCAATAAGTAAAATCAAGCAAATATGCAAATACAAAGAGTGCGATGGTTATGAACCAGAGCACTCCGGCGGCAATCGCAGCCGTTATCTTCCATGCCTTAATGGCATCATCTGCAATTCGATTAACCGGTGGCTGTCGCACCATACTTCCCCCTTTTTAAGAAAACTTGGCTTATCGCTATGCCTTAGGCGTGAGCTTAGTTGCACTTATACAGTATGCTGTCTCCCCTCTCCCTTATACGAACTCATCATACCAAAGTTTCAGCAATGATTACATGTACTTAGGGAAACGACTTTTGAAGAAAACTAAAAAAGCTCCTTTCCACAAGGAGCCTTTTCTCAGCTGTTTGGTTTACGATTATTACGCCGTTTCTGATAGTTTCCTTTGCGGTTGCGTCCACCTTGGTTGCGGCCGCCTTGTTTCGGTCCACCTTGCCCGCGATTGCCATAAAACTTCTTGTTGCCTGAACGTCCTTTATTATCTCTGGAGCGCTGTGCTTTTTTCACACTGATCGGCTGTGCAGATGAAATATTCACAGGTGCATTGCGCCGCTCTTTGGTCAGCATTTTCAGTGCAGCAGCAACCGCTGTAACCGAATCATAATCCTGCAGCAGTTCACTTGCGGTTTCATGGTATTCCTGCAAGTCTTTTTGTCGATCGTTTTACGCAGTTTATCGGCAGCTGCCTGCTGCTGTCCTCGTCTTGCTTCCTGATATGTCGGTGGCACCATGCGTTTCATCTTGCTTTTCGTCACTTTTTCAATCAAGTGCAAATGAGCCATCTCTCTTGGTGTAATGAACGAGATAGCTTCGCCGGCGCGCCCAGCTCTTCCTGTCCGGCCAATCCGGTGCACATAACTTTCCGGGTCCTGAGGGATATCAAAGTTATACACATGAGTCACACCGGAAATGTCCAGTCCGCGTGCAGCTACATCGGTCGCGACCAGCACATCGACACGGTTATTTTTGAATTTGTTCAATACAGACATACGCTTTCCTTGCGTTAAGTCCCCATGAATCCCTTCTGCACGGAAACCTCTCGTCTGCAGTCCGTCCGTTATTTCGTCCACGCGTTTTTTCGTTCGGGCGAACACGATAGCCAATGTCGGTGCATAAATATCGAGATGGTTTGTCAGTGTATCAAACTTATGCTTTTCCGGAATCTCAATAAAGTGCTGATCGATATTCTCGACCGTCATTTCCTTTGCTTTCACTTTAACTTCTTTCGGAGTGTTCATCAGGTTTGTTGCGATATCGCGGATTTCCTTTGGCATTGTGGCTGAAAACAAGAGTGTCTGCTTGTCCGCCGGAATGTTCTTCAGGATATCACGAATGTCGTCGATGAAGCCCATGTTCAGCATTTCATCAGCTTCATCCAGCACGGTTGTCTCGATATTCCCGGTATTTATCGTCTTTCTGCGCATGTGGTCGAGCAATCGCCCCGGCGTTGCCACCACGATTTGTGGGCCATCTTTCAGGGCTTTAATCTGCCGTTCCATATGCTGGCCGCCAAACACCGAAATCGTACGGATACCTTTGCCTTTCCCAAGACGGTTGATTTCTTCAGCAACCTGAATAGCCAGCTCCCTCGTCGGCGCAACGACCAATCCTTGAATTTTCTTTTGGCTGGCGTCGACTTTTTCCAGCATCGGAATGCCGAATGCAGCGGTCTTTCCAGTACCTGTCTGTGCCTGGCCGATGACATCGTTGCCTTCCATAGCGAGTGGTATTGTTTCCGCCTGGATTGGCGTCGCTTCCTCAAATCCCATATTCTCCAATGCCTTCATGATGGGTTGTGATATGTTCAGTTCATTAAATGTTGTCACCTTGTTACTCTACTCCTTCTTCAAAATCCTTTATTATTCGTGCCGTATTTATAAAAATGCCGTTTCCCTTGATCGGATGGCAGGTACCCGGTCATGTGGAATCAGCTGCCGGCTTCATCCAGCTTAGAAATTCCATCAAATTTTTCATTGTTTCTTTTTTAAAAAAGGCTTCCCAAATGATTGGAAAAGGCCCCTTATCATGAAATCTCATCCATAAAATAACAGCTATTTTATCTTAACACATTCATTTGCGGAATATCCACTACTTCTCATATGATTTTTCAAATTAAGCATGATAGAATGAACAAGATTGCATAAAACGTGGCAAAGGAGGATGTGTGATGCGAATCCCTCCGTTCAATCCATATCTGGCGGTTGTAACTGGTGTTATCGCTGTTTCGACATCAGCGGTTCTCGTCAAGCTTGCCGATCAGGCACCCGCAGCAATTATTGCAAATTACCGGCTGCTAATTGCCGTTATACTAATGGCACCGATTGTTCTGCTGAAACACCGGCATGAATTCCAATTCATCGAAAGAAAAGATTGGCTACTATCGGCATTGGCGGGTATTTTCCTTGCGTTCCATTTTATTGTCTGGTTCGAATCCCTGAATTATACATCTGTAGCAAGCTCTGTGGTGCTTGTTACCCTGCAGCCGATATTCGCCTTTTTAGGGACTTACTTGTTCTTTCAGGAACGATTCTCGTACGGGGCGATCATTAGTATGGTCATTGCACTCTTAGGCAGTGTCATTATCAGCTGGGGTGACTTTCAGGTTAGCGGAGTCGCGCTATTCGGTGATATGCTTGCACTTTTGGGAGCGGTCTTAGTCACTGGTTATTTTCTTATGGGACAGCAAGTAAGGAAACGCTTGTCTTTAATGACGTATACATTTGTTGTGTACGGCATAAGTTCGATAACACTTATTCTTTATAACCTGATTGGGCAAAATCCATTTTTCGGCTATCCTGCTGATCACTGGCTCGTCTTTCTTGGACTTGCTATTTTCCCGACGTTCTTTGGCCATACGTTGTTTAATTGGGCACTGAAGTGGCTGAGTACGGCAACCATTTCCATGGGGATCGTGTTTGAACCTGTTGGGGCATCCATCCTGGCATACTTTATACTGGGTGAAACCATTACATGGTCCCAGTGGCTCGGTGGTACCATTGTGCTCTTTGGCTTATTTTTGTTTATCATGAGTACAACAAAGAAACGGAATGTAACCTTATCGAAAAAGCGAGCCCGCAACGGAAAAACGTAAAAATTTATCGGAACTCATGTAAAGCTGTTATAATGAAACCAATAATAGTGCGTGTTCAAAAAGGCGGATAAACCGGACTTTTTGAACAACCTCTAATAAGGAATTGGGTGAGGCCATGCGAATTCAATTAATGACTGACGGGGGTGCGGACATTCCCAAGCGCCTCCGGAGTGCACTGGACGTGACCGTTGTTCCGCTATATTTGCATTTCCCAAATCAGCAGTACAAGACAGGAGTAACCATTGATGCGGAAACCTTTCATCAGAAATTGGCTGAAACAGAGGAACTCCCACGATCTTCTGCACCAAGTCCAAACGACTTTTATGAAGCCTATAAACAAGCTGATCCGGACATCCCGATCATTATGCTGAGCCTGACAAAAGGCCTTAGCAGCACATTTGAAAATGCTGTCGCTGCCAAGGAAATGCTACTCGAGGAAGAACCCGGACGAGAAATTGAGGTTATTAACACGAAAACAGCATCCTGTGGTATTGCCTTGCTTTTGGCGGAAACAAAGGCCAAACTGGATGAAGGCTACTCGTACCAGGAACTCGTCAGCCATTTGCACGAACGTGTCGAACAGACTGCCACACTATTTGTTCTGAAAACATTAGAGAACCTGATTCTCGGCGGACGTCTGGACAAAGTGAAAGGCACGATTGCTAAAACACTGAACATTAAGCTGCTGCTGCAAGCCAGTAATGAAGGAACGATTGAAGTAGCTGAAAAAGCGCGCGGTGATAGGAAAGCAATCCGGCGATTTGTGGAACAGATTGGGGAATGGACAACAAACACGAAAGACAAGATCATTGTTATGTCACACTGCAATGCTGAAGAGCGGGCAGAAAAGGTACTTGAATCCATTAAAGACAGATATGCCTTTAAAGAAGCATATCTTGCAGAGATGGGGCCGTTAATTTCCACTTATGCCGGGGAAGGCGGACTGGTCATTTCCTTTTTCAAGGATTAGAAGGATAGGTTCGTGTTCAAAAAGGAGGATAAAAAGGACCGAGAATTTCGAGGCGGCGTAGTTTCGAGCATAAGTAAAGCTACCCTGAACTGCATCGCACGCAGGGAAAGTGTTCTTCTTTCCCAAGGAGCGGAATGTATGTGTTTAGATACATGAGCACAAGGAATGCTTCCCTGAACCCGCATCGCACGCAGAAAAGCGTATTTCTTTTCCAAGGAGCGGAGAAACAAGCCAACGAAGAAATTCGATGTGTCATTTTTACCGGACTTTTTGAACAACCTCGATAAGCAATAAAAGAAAGAGGAGCGTGTCAACAGTTGTGACACCTCCCCCTTTTTACTTGGTATCGCTCACCGTCAGGAACTGATAGACCATGTCATTCAGCGTATCTTTATCATCACCAAGACAAATCAGGTGTCTGGATTCATCAAACAGCACGACTTGCTTTTGTTCGGATGTAATTTCTTTGTCCAGATGGAGGGCCGTTTTATATGGCACCATCATGTCCTGCTGTCCTTGAGCTATTAATACAGGTGCCCGCACCTTGGGAAGGTGTCTGCGTGTAAAAATTTACTAGCCTGAAAAACTCGAGGTTTGCTTTAAATGGAATAGACAGCCATTTGCTTTTATAATGCTGAAAGAAAGGATTTCTATCGATTTTTCCTTTGAACCCGTCCACTACTGCGCCCCTCACTTCCCTCGCCATTTGCCGAAATGACAGGTATTTCCTGGCCGGAGCGAGAAGCACCAATTATCAATGTCATGCCTGGATGCCAGGTATGCAGCAATCATTCCACCCATGGAAAAACCAATCAGATACAGTTTATCAGCCTTTTCCTGCATGTTCTTCAATGCATCCTCAGCTGCGGCAAGCCAGGCTGTATGTGTCACATTATCCAGTTCAAGATTCACGCCATGGCCAGGAAGCGTTGGTACTTCCACATCCCAGTCCGTATGCTCCCGCAGGTATGCTGCCAGGGGTTCAACTTCATGTGGTCCACCAGTATATCCATGTATTAACAAACATCCTGTCATATCCATTCTCCTTAACTGATCGATATACATTGGTTTTCCCTTTCCACAGGTTCATTATGACAACCATAAAAGGTTGTTAAAAAAGTCCGGTAAAAATAGACTATCGAAAACCTTATTGCCTGCCGCCGGGGTTCATATATTTCATAATGGATTGCACTTCCTTCACAACCGGTGCTAATTGCTGGGCCGTCTTGGCTGCCTGCCCTGCTGCTGCCATCATTTTCCAACATCAAGTTCACCATTATCATCCTGAAAATAGTGGAGAAGATTGTTCGTTCCTGATGGCTGGCCTGGTATATGATGATTCTTAGCATATGGGTCTGGCATCGATGGCTGTTTAGGCTTGGCATACATTTCGAATGGCGTCGGTTGAGTTGCTGGATATCCAGCATTCATGGGAGTATATGGATAGGGGCTATGGTAATGTTCAGCGAAGTACGGATAAGGTGGCTGCTGGTAAGGAACATTTCTGTGGTGCATGTAACTTCCCCCTTTGCATGATGTATTCCTATTTTTTAGTTTATGTTAAATCAGCATAATCGTGCATGTAAAACACGGCATTCACCAGTGATTCGACGAGCTTCCATAAGAATGATGCTGCATCATGCCGAGTTCATATCTGATTTTATTGATTTGCGAGCCTAGAACCATCCTATCATTCACAACTGTAGCAGGTGTTCCGAAAATATCATTTTCCTGAAGTTCCTGCATGTATCTCCTGTTTTTAGTAACATTTCTCGTTTCATAATTAATCTGCCAATGATCCAACTGGCTAAGCAAATCTTTGCAATGCGGACTGTCTTCACTTATATATACAACAACACGCTGACTGACCATCCTGGGTCCTCCTTGGCTGTTTAGGTAATCTTTACTATCACCCTTCCCATTTACCCGTCCACATGACAATTTAAACATGTTTTTTACAAATCGATTACAAAACCCCCCATGAAAACAATCTCTATGCAAAAAACAGCAGCCCTTATCCCTGAAAAAAAGAGCTACTGTTCTTACTGCCGGCGCGTTATCCAGCCATGCCGGCAATCTGTACTATAAAAGAGCAGAGGCATCCCAACCCCTGCTTTTATTATAGAACCACCTGCAATACCAAGCTATGATCTGCATCACAGGTTCGATATTTTATTCTTCGTCATCATTATCCTCATCATCGTCTTCATCAATTTCCATAACGGCAATATCTCCGGTATATGCGTCAATTTCAATGGTTGCTTCCTGTTTTTTGGATTTCATTTCAATTTCATAACGCAGCTGTCCGTCATCTTCATCCAGTTCCAATTCCGTAATGGTCCCGGCAAATTGGTCTTTGGCAATGCTTTCTGCTTTAGCTGTACTGATAACAGTCGGACGGGAAGCGTCTTGTTTTTGTTCGTTTTATCATTTTGTTTGCTTGCTTCATTATCATCTTTGTCACCGGTATTCTGGTTGAGTTCCATGCGGTCCCGGCTGTCTTTTTCATCGTCATCCTTGTCCTGACCGTCTTTGCTGCTGTCGTCATTGTTATCATCAGAGCGGGACTTTGCATCGCCATTCTGCTTATCGCTGTCTTTTTCTGTTTTTCTTTTGTGTTAGATTCCTTGTCACCAGAGTCCTGTTCGACACTGCCTTTTGCGGCAAACTTTTTATCCAATTTCAAAATTTCGCCTGTATCGCCATCCAACTTCAGCTCATATTCTGTTCCATTATCATCTATCTCTGCTTCATACACTGCTCCGCTGCCATCCTTCTCCAGTTCCAATTCCGTTATTGTTCCGGGATACTGGGCCCCGATGACATCGCGAATCTCCTGTTCTTCCAGTTTGGGGCTCGCCTCGGTGGCACTTGAATGGAGGATGCCTACGCCCATGGCCGATAGACCAAGCAGAACAGACAGAACCATACCAACCTTTTTCTTCATCACAAGTTCCTCCTTATTTAATTTCTAATGCCATCATAACCGCTCACTCTGAAAAGACACTGTGCAAAAGATTAGAATTTGATGAGAAACTCTCGGGCACTGCAGTTTCCCTATTCTATAACGGCAATTTCAATGTGAACAAAGATCCTTGGCCGGGCTTGCTCGTGACGGTGATGGTACCGTGGTGAGCTTTAGCAATCATAGCTGCAATGGAAAGTCCCAGCCCGGTGCCGCCTGTTTCCCTGCTCCTTGACTTATCAAGCCGGTAAAACCGGTCAAATATGCTTTCCTGTTCACTGGCAGGAATTCCTCCCCCCTTATCTTCCACGTTTACGAGAACATAAGATGCATCCTGCCTGACAGCTACTGTGACTGTTTCCTCACTATATTTAAGCGCATTGTCCAGCAGAATATACACAACTTGCTGGATCTGGTCAGCATTTGCCCCGATTTGGATTGCCTCCGCCGGAGCGGAAAAATGAATTTTCCGGTCATAGGCTCCTTTGAACGTTTCCGTAACTGATCGGCATAAATCAACGATATCGATTGATTCAAACGCAGTACTTTCTTTATTTTTGGCAAGCAGCAGCATTTGTTCCACCAGTTTCTGCATCCGGTCTGCTTCAGAATTAATTGCCTCAGCCGACTCATTTAAGAGATTCTGATCAGCATGACCCCGGCGCTTCAATAACTGTGCATAGCTTTTGACAATGGAGATCGGTGTTTTTAATTCATGTGACGCATCTGAAACGAACATCTCTTGTTTCTCAAAATTCTCCTTCATGTGATCAATCATTCGATTAAATGTTCGTTCCATTTCACTCAGTTCATCTTTCGGGCGGCGTTCGATCGTAATTTTTTCCCATTTGCCGCCGGCAGAGTTTGCTTTCATCGTTTCCGTAAGGTCTTTCACCGGCCTTGTAATAAATCGGCTTAAAAACACCCCAGCCGCTACTGTCGGTACAAGCATAATGAAGGAGGCGATGGCGAGCACATAAAACAATGTTTCCATGGTCGATGTATGCCCTGTCAATTGTTTATAAACCCCTAATGTGACGACACTTCCATCATTCCAGATGATTGGCTTAGCGACCACTGCAAAATCGGGCTCATCTTTCATTGGAATGACATTGCGCTGTTCAGCCGTACCATAAGCAGCCGGAAGTTTCGTGTACGGATACTTTTTGGTCACTTGAACCAGATAATCCCCATTCTCCGCTATGACACGAATCATTCCTTCTGTGGGCAAAAATGCCTCCAGAAGCTCGCTTTCTGGTATGTTCGGGTTTTCTTTCAGTGTCTTGGCAATTTTAGTCGCTTCAGCCGCCAGTTCATCCTGCTCACTGTCCAGTGAGGTACGCTGAAATAAATAATAGATAGATGTATTAACGAGCAGAATCAGTAAGAGCATAAACAAACTTGAAAACAAAATAATCTTGACTGACAGTTTCATGCCTTATGTTCCTTTATCGTATACCCAACGCCACGCACCGTTTGAATGTAGGCCTGGTCAAATCCTTTGTCGACTTTTTGCCGCAAATAACGAACGTAAACATCAACGACATTCGTGTCACCAAAATAATCATAGCCCCAAACCTCTTCAATAAGCTGGTCTCTTGTCAGGACAATGTTTTTATTTTTCACAAGGTATACGAGGAGATCAAACTCCCTTGGTGTCAGTTCAATTTGTTTGGTACCGCGCTGGACTTCGCGTGAAGACATGTTCACTTGCAAATCACCAACTGACAGCTCTTCGCCATTACTGGCTGTTGTTGTTCTCTGACGCAAATGCACCCTGATCCGCGCAAGAAGCTCCTCAATTTGGAACGGCTTCGTCATATAATCGTTCGCACCCTGGTCAAGACCGCTTACTTTATCATGTACCTGATCCCGTGCTGTCAGCAGAATAATCGGTGTTGTCTCATCAAATCGTCTGACCCGGCGGAGCACTTCCAGCCCGCTTAATTCCGGCAGCATGATATCAAGCAGAACCAGATCCCAATCCCGGCTGGTTAAAAGCTCAAGCGCCGTTTTGCCATTATCCGCAACCGTCGTGCTGTAATTCTCATAATCCAGCTCAAGCTGTAATACTCTACTCAGTTTTTGTTCATCTTCTACAATCAATATATTTGGCTTTTCCATTTTAACTCAATCACCTGCTTTACTAGAGGTTGTTCAAATTCCGGTAAAAATGACACTTCGATAGCTCATGTATTCAAGGCAACAGATGATTCATCTTCAGCTGACATTAATTCGTTTAAAAGATACTTTAGAGAACGTTACCCTCTAACTATGTAGGCTTTGACCTTTTATTACCTAGGCTCGCCTACTATTACCGGAGTTTTTAATGTTATTACCTAAGAAACTTAACTTGTACCGAGGTCTTTTGACATTCTTGTCCAAGGAAAAAATAATAAAAAGTAACTACCTTTATCTGGGCAGCTACTAATCATTCACATATTCTGTACAGCTTTATAAGCCTGACTTTTATGACTTGGAGTATTTGGATAGCGAGGCTCTAACTTATTCATCTCCACAAGCTTCTTTATGTGGTTTTTTCTCAAACCCCCGGGATCTCTTTTTAATAAGTAAGCTAATTCATTTACTGTCATAAACTGTTCAGAACACAATGATAGTATTAGATCTCTTAGTACTTCTGGTTTAAGTCTCGATTTTTCTCGAGCAGGTTTCGCGATTTCCAATAACCTTTTGTTCTCAGTAGGAACTTCTTCATTATTACCTAAGTTTCCCTCATTATTACCTAGGATTTTCTCTTTATTACCTAGGCCCTCCCCACTATTACCGGGGTTTTCTTCATTATTACCTAGGTTAAAGGTCTTTTCATTACTATGCTTATTTTCTTCGCTATCCAAAAAACATCAGAAAGTATATATGTTCTTCCACGACCAGAGCCCTGTGGTAATAATAACCCCTCTTCAACTAAGTTGGATAATATTTTATTTATTTCTTTTGAATGTTTATTTGTCAATTCTTGCAAACGAACATTAGTCACATTTTTTTCTTGATAAGCAGTAACGAGTACTAAAAGTTCATCTGGTGAAAGGAGATGGGAACGGTCCATTAACGCCCCTTTTATATAAGACACAATTTCATTCGGCAACAAAGATGTAGGTAACAAGGTTAGTGTGGTTCTCTCCGGTTGAAACTCTTCTAGAAAAGCTGGCCTTTTCCAATGTTGTCGTTTCCAAGTAGTATGGATACTTTCCAATCCATACCCTGAGCGCTCGCCTAAACCAATTTGCGCAAACATCTTAAAAATCAGAGGGTTTCTCGGATCACTATTCCCCCCAACAATTGCCTTTTCATAAGGCATCCTTAAAATACCGGGATTAGAGAATCGAAAAAAGCTCTTTTTCTTTTCAATTACAATTCCCACTTCACCAAAATAATTTGCATGTATTATGGTATTCAGTACTGCCTCCCTAAGAGCCTTATGAACCCGTGATTCTGTCTGCCGTATAAGTTCATCTCCCTCTAACTGAAATGGAACGTCGATATCAGAAGTTATTTTGCCAATAACTTTGAAATAAAAGTCAAATAAATTTCCGGACCATGTTCCATCTTGAGAGGTTATCCTGTTTGACCATCGCTGTCCCGGATTATCAGAAAGTTTCTCCCTGTAATCTAAGAAATAATGAGGAAAGTAATCAGTTATAGATTTTTCCACACCAAACATCAGTAATCCGCCGATTGTCAAACCTTCTTTTTTTTGTTACACGATTCTTATTCCAACCGCCTATTCTAACTAGGAATTCTATGTCGTCATGTTCATTCCACGTACTATCCGGTTTTAAGTTAGCAAACCTTTTACGGTAACTTCTTAGTGATTCCATATTAATGTCATTCATGTCAAAGTTCTCTAATATCAGACTATCTTGTGAAGATGAGGATTGTTCCGCAATCATTCGCTGAACCTCTTTTTCACTACATTTATAATCCCCTTCAAAGTTGCGACGATATGTACCCGCATAAGGATTTTGTCCAACATAAACAGGCTTTTGTTGGCGCATCGCCCTTGGCACGACAATCTTTAAAATATTATTACCATCAATTTCTAAAGGAATAACATCATCGTTTTGAAGAATATTTGCACTTATTTTTGAGAATTATTGATATTATCCCAAAAATCCTTTTGAAGTTTGACTACATCAACGTTTTCAGGATAAAATTCACCTTTATCTTCTTTTATACCTAACAGTATAATGCCCCCATTTGTATTAGCAAATGCAGAATATGTGTACCACATTTCTTTTGGTACCTTACCCTTAGCCAGTTTACATTCAAGTTCAACGTCTTCACCACTGTCAATAAGATTCCAAAAATCTGAACTATTCACTGTTTCACCTCCAATATAAACATTTAAGTTTAAAGATCCAAGCATATGACTACTATCTCAATTTTAACCTAAAAATTATTTTATTAGAAATAAGTTCTCTATATCTAATGCATAATCCTTCTTTTTATCAAACATACTCACATCTTCCAGGTTTTTAACTGGCGTTCACATAAAAGATGAGAACCTGAACACATGTGAACTTGAGCCAATTCCTCGCTAAAGTCCCATGCAAACAGTAAAATGATACCAAAAATAACTGTCAGGAGGCGTTTACATGCTTGCACTTGACCATATTATCATTGCTGCCAGCAGCCCGGAACAGGCCGCTCATAATTTTAGTGAGAGACATCGCATAAAAGTCGCACAAGGCGGACAGCACGCGAATTGGGGAACATACAATTATCTGGCATACTTCGAGAACGACTGTTATATCGAGTGGATTGGCATCACAGACTGGACAGTTGCGAAAGAATCAGATAATCCGTTGATCCAGCTTCTGGTCCGTAAGCTTTCCAATGGTGTGGAAGGCCCGGTCCAATATGCGCTCCGGACAGAACGGATGGATGATTGTATTGAAAACTTGAAGACACTAGATACCCCGTACACAGGCCCATTCCCCGGCAGCCGGAAACGTCCGGATGGGCGCCTTTTGGAATGGCGGATGCTGTTTCCTGCATCTGCTGAAGATGTGCTACCATTCTGATTGAATGGGGCGAAGTAAAAAATAAGCCGTCGGACAGCAGCCTGATTAATAACCGGGAGATTCATTCGCTGACTGCTAATATAAGCGATTCTGCCACGTTTGCATCCATTTATCAGCTGTCGTTTTCCCGCCAGACAACCCAGTTGGAAAACACGAGCTTAACCATGGCGGACCGGCTTGACTTTTCAATCAGCTAATTACTGGCTCGAATTGCTGCATTCCTTTTTAGCTAAAGAGGGGTGCCGGGTTTTTATTGACATTCAAATATATATTAGAATATACTATGATCAAACATATATTTGAATGAGGTGAATCCCATGCCAAACGATATGTGCGACGTAACTTGTGTAAATGAGGAGAAAGTTAATCATGTGAAGAAGAAGATAAATATCGATGCCGTAAACGAAGCCATCCATTTATATAAACTGCTGGCTGACCGGAATCGACTGCAAATAGCTTATGCATTATTGGTCGAGCATGAACTATGTGTTTGTGATATTGCCAACATTATCAATGCAACCATTGCTACAACATCCCATCATTTGCGGAAACTGCATAAAGCTGGGATTACCACATACCGGAAAGAAGGCAAACTCGCTTTTTATTCGCTGGCGGACAGCCATATAAAACCATTCATCGCACAAGGTTTGCTTAACGAAAAGGATGGTGAAACCTATGCCGTCCAATGAGCAGACATACCGGCTTAATGGAATTTCCTGTGCCAACTGTGCAAAGACATTTGAGAACAATGTAAAAGATCTCGACGGTGTAGAAGATGCAACGGTCCACTTTGCTTCATCGAAAATTAATGTTGTCGGTGATACATCTATTGCTGATATTGAGAAGGCCGGATCCTTCGAAAATATTAAAGTGATCACCGAACATACCGATCCTGAAAAAGAGCCATTCTGGGTCCGTCATGACAATGTTCTGCTGGCGATTCTATTGCTTGCGTTTGGCCTGACAGCAGCCTTTACATTCGGCAGTGCCCATTATTTGCCGAAAGTGTTATATGGCTTTTCCGCGCTAATCGGAGGACTGTCCCTGTTTCAAACAGGTTTACGCAATCTGACAAAAGCCCGCTTTGATATGAAAACATTGATGACCATTGCCGTCATCGGAGCAGTGCTCATTGGGGAATGGCGGGAAGCAGCAGTTGTCGTGATTTTGTTCGCCATCAGTGAAGCGCTGGAATCCTATTCAATGGACAAAGCACGTTCCTCCATCCGCTCGCTTATGCAAGTTTCGCCGAATAATGCTCATATCAGACGTAATGGCCAGGAGCAGACGATGGCTGTAGAAGATATAGCAATCGGCGACGTGATGCTGGTCAAACCGGGCGAACGGATTGCGATGGATGGCACGATTATAAAGGGGGCCTCTTCCATCAATCAAGCTGCCGTTACAGGTGAATCCATCCCTGCCGAAAAAACAGCTGGTAACGAGGTTTTTGCCGGTACCATCAACCAGGACGGATTCCTTGAAATCGAAGTCACGAAAAAACGGAAGATACCACCATTGCTAAAATCATTCACATGGTGGAAGACGCCCAGAGCGAGCGTGCGCCGGCACAGGCATTTGTGGACCGGTTCGCTGCCTATTACACACCAGCTATTATCGCCATTGCCATGCTGGTTGCAATTGTTCCGCCCCTTTTTGGCGGCGTTTGGAGCACGTGGATTTATCAGGGGCTCGCCGTACTCGTGGTCGGCTGCCCATGTGCACTGGTCATCTCCACTCCAGTTGCCATCGTGACTGCCATCGGTAACGCCGCCCGCAATGGTGTACTGATAAAAGGCGGCATCCATCTGGAACAAATCGGCACAATCGATACAATCGCATTTGATAAAACTGGCACCCTGACCAAAGGAACACCTAAAGTAACGGACATTCATTTTTTCACCAATGAACGCCATAGAACACTCCAGTATCTAAGTGGACTGGAAGCCAAATCAACCCACCCGCTAGCAAACGCGGTGTTGGACTATGTCAAAGAGGAAGAGCCGGACGTGGCAGCCGCAGACGTACAGTCCTTCACTACTGTTCACGGCAAAGGCATCCAGGGAGAAATCGACGGAAAAACTGTTTATGCCGGTTCACCGGACTTTTTCAAGAACGTGCCTGATCATCCGATTGTGAATTATCAGGAAGAGGGCAAAACGGTCATGCTTTGTGGTACAGACAAAGATCTGCTGCTGGCTGTTGCCCTGCGCGACGAACCACGGGAAGAAAGCAAAAACGTTATTAAAAAGCTGTATGACCTTGGCATCAAGAAAACAGTCATGCTCACCGGGGACCACAAGCAGACAGCGAAGGCATTGAAGAACGATCTGGCTTTGACGGACGTAAAAGCCGGCCTATTGCCTGAAGATAAACTGCATTTCGTCAAGGAGCATGAAAACGGCAATATTGCGATGATTGGGGACGGCATCAATGATACCCCCGCACTGGCTGCATCCAAAGTCGGTATGGCGATGGGCTCCGCCGGTACAGACAGTGCACTGGAAACAGCCGACGTTGCTTTCATGGGCGATGACGTGACCAAACTGCCATACACCGTGAAACTAAGCCGAAAAACACTGGCCATCATCAAGGAAAACATCAGCTTTGCCATTGGTATTAAGATTCTCGCACTTCTGCTCGTCATCCCAGGCTGGCTGACCCTATGGATTGCAATATTTGCTGATATGGGGGCGACACTGCTCGTCACATTGAACGCACTACGGCTGATGAGGATAAACTAAAATGTATACTGCCGGGATGCAAAATCGCCAAAACATCCCCGAAGGCCACTGATAAACCAAAACCCAGCACTACCGCCAACAGAAAAAAGTCACTCCCATAACGGTAACTTGTTCACTTACGGTGGAAAAAATATAAAATCACATTATATTTAGCGTACTAAATCACATAAAATTTAGTGCGCTATTTTTCTTGGCATAACAACGTTCAAATGAACAATTTATGATTTTATCATTCGAAATAACACGACAAATGACAATATTTATTGCATTGCTAAAATACCTTCTATTATAAGAGCGAAATTAACGTATATTGTGCAAAGGGAGAGATGCATTTTTAAAATTTTAACCTGGTATCCTGAATATTTATGTTAAAATAAATCTAAAGATTATAACGGAAATTGTCTTAATTGAGCATTCTTGGTTTCAAACTTTATACAACAAACGGGTCATTTTATAGCATAAAAGGGGAGGGAATTAAAATGACATCTTGGATTTCTTGGGTTGCAGTGGGGCTTATGGTGACTGTATTACTTTATGCCATTTTTAGTATCTTTTTAAAAAAACCATTAGGCTTATATATTGCAACAGCATTCCATATTGTTTTAGATATTTTATCACTTCCATCAATCGGATTATATGTATTAGGATTGGCTGTTATTGAATTAATCATAGGAATTATAATGACTGTAAAACTTCATCGTAAAACGGGTGATTTAGCTTAATAAAAATTAACACTTACAACAATAGGTCAGCCAGTACAATGACTAGCTGACCATATAATACGATCGGGCGCGATTGTGTATTAGTATTTTAATTTTGAATATATAGTGTATCGTAACATTAAGTGGTATAATAAAATAAAATATTCATGGAAGAGGTGATCATTACATGAATACAGCTAAGGATCGTTTACTTAAAATTATTGATGAAATACCTGAAAAAGAAGTGGATAAAATTCTGGATTTTGCAGAGTATTTAAAAGCTAAAAGTGATAAAAATGTGTCTGAGGATTTAACAAAAGCTAGTGAGAGTAGCCTGAGTTTTTGGGATAATGATATCGATGACGAGGTTTGGAACAATGTATAAACAAGGTGATATTGTTTTAATACCAGTTCCATTCAGTGATTTAAAACACCGAAAGCAACGTCCTGTACTTATTATGTCAAGCGATAGTTATAACGAAATGACTGAAGATATCGTAGTTTTAGCCATCACTTCAAAATTAAAGGACCTTGCGTATTCAGTAGCGATTGAATCAAAAGATTTAACAGAGGGCGAACTTAAAGTAACATCAGAAATTAGGGCAGACAAAGTATACACGCTTTCAAAAAATATCGTCAGAAAGAAATTTGGACAGGTGAACACTGAGATTTTGGAAGACGTTCGGGTAAAAATAAACGAACTGATAAAATAACTGTGATCAAGGGGGCTGTGTTACAGTCCCCTTGCTGTATGGAAGTTGTGGCTTTCCATTTTAAAACCAGGCATAATTTTTAATTAGAACCTTTCAGCCACTTTTGCGTAATGAGAGAAGAATATATTCGAGATGAATTGAACATAAAAATTTCAGGAGGTTATTTTAGTGTATGAACATAAATTTGTGAAAGTTGATTTATCCGCTTTTAAACGTACTCCTGAGGAAGATTATCATTCGGTTGTTTATGAACACGAAAAGAAGGATGGGAGTTAATACAAATTTTCGCACCAGGAATAAAAAGTTACGGTATGCCTTCCTTCTATGAGTTAATATTTAAACGCAAGAAAGACTAAGAGCTTTCAATTTCGATTGATATAATGATGGTTGTTTCACTAGCTTCAATTTTTCCGGAAAAGGGCACTAATCCGGAATAAAAGAGTGTTCATTACTAATTCATAGGGATGTATTGGTGAAGGGAAGTGATTTAAATGCCAATTTGCCAGAATTGTAACAATAAGTGGAGTTGGAAACAAACTATCAAAAAACCACTACATTAAATCCAGCAATGACTTGCCCTTATTGTGGGGAGAAGCAATACCAAACACAAAATCAAGAATGAAAAACGGTGCTTTAAACATTTGTCATCCTATTACCGCTTTTGCTTAACATTTTCTTTGATATTCCAGGGTTTATCTTGCTTAGTTTATTCCCTATTTATTTATTGTAATTATGTCACTTTACCCATTTTTTATAAAGATAAGCAGCAAGGAAGAGTATATAAATTTTTTTAAAACATAAGCGTTCTAAAATTCCTCAACGGGCGCGCTTACGGAATAAACATTCAGCCCCCGTCTTGTGTATAAGAGCCATTTAATTGAATAAGTAAAACTGTGAAAATTGTTTAAGGTGAGGCGAGAAATCAATATGTTTTTAGCACGCCCAGCAATGGATTTAAAACAGGAGTATATTGATTTTTACCAGGAGTGGAAAGAAAGTGGAGAAGAAATGATACCTTTCGTGATTAAGAAGAATCCAGTGGACTTTCAATCAATGCTAAACTATTTATCTGATTGCGAAAAAGGGATAGAACCACCAGAAAGTTGGATACCAGAAAGCTCCACATACTGGTTAATAGATAATAACGAAATGCAACTAATGCAGCATCTTAAATAACGGCGGAATAAGTGATAAGGACTTTATTGACGAGCAGAATAATATCTTAAAAAGGTACTGGATTGAACTTAATTAAAGCTGTGTCCTTTGTCAAATAAATGGGAGCACTTGTTGAACAATCAAATTAAACAGCTCAGTTCACATTTAACTGAGCTGTTTTATTTTTAGTGACAAATACCACCACAAAGTAATCTTTTTAATCCGTCTAAATTAATTAACCCGTTAATAACGGTCTGGAAAAGGTACTGATATTTTGAGTCTTCTTCTCATTAAGTGAATTCTTGCCATAACGGGATTGACTTTTTTCGGGTTATGCCAGCTGTTGGTGCAGGAATTCACTTACCGAATCCGGTGTTTTGGTATCAGCGCTGTGCTGGTGAGCGAGTTTTTCACCATCTTTGAAAATCAGGATACTTGGAATACCCATCACATCATATTTTTGCGCGATGCCTTTCACTTCATCACTGTTGATCTCGTACCAGCCATAATTGCTGAATTCCTCCATAATATCTCCGATGAACATGTCCATGCGTTTGCAGTCGGGGCACCAGTCCGCGAAAAACTTCACAATCACCGGCTTATCTGACTGAATTATCTCGTTGAACTGTTCTTCTGTATCAATATGTTTCATAATCAACACCCCTTTCATACTTCTATTTTCATTGTACCGATTTTTCATTCACTTGTCTTATAGTTTGTTCAGGATTCATATTCAACCTTACCAAGCAAGTAGGCTGCTCCCAGCCCCATCGCAAAAGTGACAATACTTACAAGTACCAGTGACGATTCAACCGGCCATCCGGGGAACACGACAAAGATGGATCCAACAACAAGACCGATAACAAGGGCGAACGTAGCAGCGCGGTAATTGGCCAAAAAGAAATTAATGATTTTACTCATCACCGCAATACCTAATACAATGCCGATGCCCACTACCGCAACAACGTCCAGCTGCAGATTGCTGATCCCATTAATGATGGTTTGATAGACACCGATAATCATTAATATGAGCGATCCGCTGATTCCCGGCAAAATCATCGCTGAACTCGCAATGAAGCCTGAGGAAAGCAGCAAAATATACGTTGATAAGGTTTTATCCTCGATGGCGGTTCCTTCACCTGCACTTAAAAAAGCCATCGACCCGACGATCGCTGTCCCAATCAGTAAGAGCAGAACATGTTTAGTCTTAAATGAATTTTTCGCATCCGCCTGATGAAATAAATAGGGCAATATCCCCAGAATCAGCCCTAAAAAGAAAAACTGCAGTGGCTTCGGATAATGGTCAAATAACCATTGAATCAGATTGCTCAATGAGAAAATAGCTATAACAATGCCGGTACCAAGCGGAATCAGAAATCCCAGTTGTTTTTTCCAATCTTTGCTTAACAAGCCATTTATGGAAGCGATCAACCGGTCATAAATTCCAAGCAACACGGCAATCGTTCCCCCGCTCACGCCAGGGATGACATCACTTGTTCCCATCAGTATACCACGATAAATATTTTTCCATTCCATGTGTCCAAATCTCCCTCTATAACATCGCTCATTTTACAATCATACCGTCATCATATCAAATTATGATTGCAATTTACATCAAAGTTTTATATACTTTCATCATAGCTACTTTGTCATACAAGGTAGCGTCTTACGGTTAGTATCTTGTATTGCAAGGTAGGTTGAAAACATGTCGTTAAGAAGTCAACTACTAAAAGGTATTCTGGAAGGTTGCATTTTATCCATTATCAATCAGCAGCCGACATACGGCTATGAACTTTCCGTGAAACTGCAAGAGTTCGGGCTGGACGATGTCAGCGAAGGCTCCATCTACCCCATATTGCTGCGTCTTCAAAAAGAGGGGTTGATCCAGGGGGAAATGAAAAAATCGGAAACCGGGCCGAAGCGGAAATATTATTATTTAACTGACGAAGGCCACGAAGCACTAGAGCAATTTATCCATCATTGGACA
This sequence comes from Lentibacillus juripiscarius JCM 12147, assembly GCA_001311805.1. Next base: position 21,333 of record BBCA01000025.1, read on the forward strand.
ACGATTAAACAGCCGGTGGATAATATTATCGAAAAAGGAGGCAAGGGTTAGTGAATACAAAGGATTTAATCCAGCTTAACAATGAAAAGCGGGAACAATTAACCGAGAAAAATAGCGAATACTATGGCGATATGCTTGTCTATATACGGACGAATTTTAATAAATCCGAACGTTATACGGAAGAAGTACTGCTGGAGTTACTGGAACACCTACTGCAAGCACAAGAAGAAGGCAGGACTGCCAAAGAAGTGTTTGGGGAAGACCCAAAAGCATACTGTAATGACATCATCGGCGAAATTCCTGCTGAGAAAAAAACCAATCGACTTACATTTGTTTTCTATATTGTTATGAATCTTATCGGCGTCGTCGGCATAACTGTCGGAGTCGTAGGGTTTGCCTTACATTATTTCTTCGATCTCGGAAGCGGCAATATTTCAATCCCGCTCGGGTCCGGAATACTGATAATAGTAACTGACTTATTGCTTTTGTGGTTGTTTATTACGATTATTTTAAAATGGATTCAAAGCTCTACATTCAAAGAAAACAACCAAAAAAATGGGTGGAATTTTTACAGCTATGGATAATATGTGCACTGTTCATCGGCCTGACGCTGCTTGTACCAAGATTTATGCCGGATTACGGGTCTGTTTTTCACATGTCGTTTCCGACTGTTATCCTGATCGGTGCGGTTCTTTACATTATTTCATTTGCCATGAACAAAAGAATGCGAATAATAAAGTGAAAAATAATCATCCCCGCTCCATAGTAGGGCGGTTTTTGCCGTCGCGGAACACGGGACCAATCCCATGTCCCGGTTATTCCTCAATAAATTCCAGTTCCGGCACCCATTGTGACATGTGGTCTTTTATTTCTTGATAATGATCCTGGGCATTTGTCAATTCATCATTGGTGAGTTCATGCATTGGGGCAACTTCATAATTGGCCCAATCTTTGAATTTCACAAATGTCGGCATAAACCGAGGCGCTTTTACTTCAATGGTTTCCTTTTCACCCTTGATTGTCTTCTCAATAGCGAACTTAAAAATACCTCCAATCCGGCGGTAAAATTCATCCTGGCCGGACAGGAAATTGCCGAGTGAATAAACAGCCAGTGTCCGGTGCCCGTTCTTACCTTTAACCCAATCAACGGGCTGCAGGACATGTGGATGATGACCAAGCACAACATCGGCACCGTTATCAGCAGCAAATTGGACAAGATCCTTTTGTTCTTTACTTGGCATTCGTTCATACTGGTTACCATAATGCAGACTTAATACAACGGCATCCGCCTGCTGGTTTGCTTCTTTCATCCGTTTGCTCATTCGTTCTTTATCAATCAGATTGACGAGATAGTCTTTTCCCGCCGGAACCGGAATCCCGTTTGTTCCATACGTATACGCTAAAAATGCAACCGAAATACCTTCATCCGTTTCATACACACGCAGCTCGTTGCTGTCAGCTTTACTTTTATAAGCCCCTGTATACATCATATCTATTTTTTCCCAGTGTTCAATAGCGCTTTTGATTGCCTCTTCCCCACCGTCCAGCGTATGATTATTCGCCAGCGACACGACGTCAACACCGGCATTTTTTAAGGCACCGCCGACTGCATATGGGCTGTTGAATGTCGGGTAGGATGACAGCCCCAGCACTTCACCGCCAATCATCGTCTCCTGATTAGCAAATGTTATCGTTGTATCATTCAGATACGGCTTTACGCGCTTCAGCATTGGCTTAAAACTAAAATCACCATCATCTGTCCGGGCATCTTCATAGACAGTGTCATGGATAAGCATGTCACCAATGGCGGAGAGGGTAATCTTTTTCTTCGTAACCTCAGGCCCTTCCGATTCTTTAGATTTCTCCGCTTCCTGGTTTGGCTGTTCATTTGTTTCTGCAGGTTTCTCCGAATCGTCGTCTGAGCACGCCGCCAGAAACAGACAGACAACTGAAACAGCCAAAATCCACACTAATTGACCCCGTTTCATGTATTTTAGCTCCTTCGTCATTTTGCTCTCATCATAACATGACTGATGCCAAAAAACGACAACTTTTGCGCACATTCGCGAGTACAATCTACCATTTTTCTATCACGGTTGCATTGGCCATCCCCATGCCCTCACAAATAGCCAGTAACCCATACTGGCTATCGGAACGCTCCAATTCATTGACTAGCGAGACCAATAGCTTCGTTCCGGTTGCACCTAACGGGTGGCCTAGCGCAATTGCACCGCCATTTACGTTTTAGCTTGTCACTATCTGCTCCTGTCTCCTGCAGCCAGGCAAGCGGGACAGGAGCAAATGCTTCATTGACTTCAAACCGATCGATTTGGTCAATTGTTAACTTCGCCTTTTTCAGCACCTGTCTTGTTGCTTCGATTGGCCCCGTCAGCATCAGTGTCGGATCAGAGCCAACAACCGTACGCGCAATGATTCTGGCTTTCGGCCGCAGCCCCAATTCCTCCGCTTTCTCCCGCGACATTAACAGCACCGCACTTGCCCCATCACTCATTTGACTCGCATTCCCAGCTGTGATCTTTCCACCCTCCTGAAATACCGGCTGCAGTTCCGCTAGTGCTTCTGGTGTTGTATCAGCACGCGGCCCTTCATCAATGTCTGCCATCTCAAGTCGTCCATTTTCATCGCTAGTTTCTACCAGAACGATCTCTTCTTCAAAGTGACCTTTCTCAATGGCTGTCAGTGCCCTCTGATGGCTATTATAGGAAAATGCATCCAGTTCTTCCCTAGTTAAATTCCACTCTGAAGCAATTTTTTCTGCTGAAATACCCTGATTGACAATGTCATAGGTTGCAGTCAGTTTTTCACTTGGCTCTGTCCCTTTCATGTTTGAAAACATTGGTGCACGCGTCATGTTCTCCACTCCGCCGGCAATGATAATGTCCATGTCACCCGCGGCAATCGCCTGTGCACCAAAATGAACGGCCTGCTGACTGGATCCGCATTGCCGGTCAATCGTGACACCCGGCACATGAGATGGAAATTCAGCAATCAGTGCCGCTGTCCGGGCGACATTACCGCCTTGTTCCTTGACTTGGGTCACACAGCCCAAAATAACATCATCAACGGCGGACTTCTCGACATTCGAGCGATTGACCAGTTCATCAAGCACAATTGCCGCTAGCTCATCCGACCGATAATCCGCAAACATTCCTTTTCGTCGTCCCACGGCTGTCCGGCACCCATCTACAATAACTACTTCTCGCATAACGCACCCCTTTCACGACATCCTCCCTATATTATATCTGACTCTTCTTAAAATGAGAACTTTCTATCTCTTATGATTATAATCGAACCCGACCACTTCAAAGTGTCATCAGGATTTTTAAAATTTACGACACCTTTTTCAGAATGGAGACGATAGTAGTTATAAGGGTAGAGGAAAGAACTTAACGAAAATGTTTAACATAATACACACAGGGAACAAGTTAATAGATTCTATTAGTAGAAAGGAAGTCTCACATGCGAAACACACAATATCAGCCAACGCAGAACAAACAGATGACAGATGCGCAGGAAGTCCACTTTGCTAGGGCCTTCAAACAGGCAGACATTGCCGGCGGGTTCCGCAGAGCAAACTCCAGTGAAACAAATAGAAACTGCAGCTGTTAAGAGACATACGTATTCCCTTTCCTGTCCAGCATGTACGGACAGGAAGTATTGTTGGGGAATAGTCTTCGAAAAATGAAACTAAATTGCATCTCAATCGTAAGAACAGGAAGTCAGAGGATTGGAGGATGTTATTCATGTCAGAAACAGCTATGGAACTAGTGGATGTAAAGAAAACCATCGGCAAAAAAGAAATTATCACCGGCCTATCTTTCTCCATCCATAAAGGAGAAGTATTCGGATTCATCGGTCCAAACGGTGCCGGGAAGACAACGACGATACGCATGATGGTCGGGCTGATGCAAATCACCAGTGGCGATGTGCAAATACTGGGAAACAGCATTAAGTCGGAATATAAAGATGCTATCAAAGAAGTTGGTGCTATCGTCGAAAACCCCGAAATGCACTCATTCATGACCGGGTGGCAAAACTTAAAGCATTATGCCCGCATGATGCCCAATGTCACCAAAGAACGTATCTCAGAGGTCGTCAAACTTGTCGGGCTGGAAAAGCCTATCAACGAAAAAGTTGGAAAATACTCCTTAGGTATGCGGCAGCGTCTCGGCATCGCACAAGCATTGCTGCATAAGCCGTCCGTCCTTATTCTGGACGAACCTACCAATGGACTGGACCCAGCCGGCATCCGTGAAATCCGGCAATACATACGGGAACTGGCTGAACAGGAAAATGTCGCTATTATCATTTCCAGCCATTTATTGTCGGAAATCGAGCAAATGTGTGATCGTATTGGCCTGATTAAAAATGGCGAAATGATTGCCATACAGGATGTCCGCGCAGCGACTGAACAGACATCAGCAGCAGAGATCCAAATGGAAGTAACACCAATTGATCAGGCAGTGGAAACATTAAAAACGGAATATGACATCGACGCAGCATCATCCGACAATACCTTAACAATAAAGGGTGAGCGAGAGATGATACCAAAAATCATCCAAACATTTGTGAACCACGATATTCAGATATACCAAGTAACCATTACGAAATCAACATTGGAGGATAAATTCTTTGAACTGATTGGAGAGAATACCATTGAGTAATTTTTTCAGCTATTAGTAAATGAACAAGTTAAGTTATACATACGCAAATCAACCTGGATTATGTACATACTTCTTGCAGTACTCGTTCTCGGACTAGCTTTTCTTGCAAACTTTGCGGCAGAACAGACCGAAAAGTACCAGGATGAAAACTGGAAGCAGACATTACAAGATGAGAACGCTGAAATGAAACAGCAAATGAAAGAGGACGACATGATGGGTGGATTCACCTCATCACAAATCGAAAAAATAACTTTTACCTTGAGCACGATATTCAGCCGCGCAGCTATGATGCTTGGCAATTCGTGATGGAACACAAATTCTTGCTGTCACTGGTCAGCCTTTTTACAATCATCGTAGCCGCAGGAATCATTGCGAATGAATTTAAATGGGGAACGATTAAGCTCCTTCTTATCCGACCGATTTCACGCACAACGATTCTCGCATCCAAATATGTGTCGGTATTATTGTTTGCGTTGTTTACATTGCTGTTTGTACTTGTTTTTTCCTGGATTGTCGGTGCACTATTTTTTGGAGTAAATGGAGCAGATCCGCACATTGTGTTAAACCAGTCCGGCGAATATGCCCATGTTTCCATTATCAGCCAGATCACGGAAGGTTATGGCCTGCAGCTAATAACGCTGGTAATGATGGCAACACTTGCGTTTATGATTTCTGCTATTTTCCGACAAAGCTCGCTCGCCATTGGAATTGCTATTTTCCTGATGCTTTCCGGCAACGCGATTGTCAGCTTTTTTCCGAATATAACTGGGCAAAATATATCCTGTTCGCCAACACCAACATGAATCAGTATATCAACGGTTCTCCCTTGTTTGAGGGTATGAGTTTGGGCTTTTCCATTGCCGTTCTGGCGGTATATTATGTCCTATTCATGGCCATTGCATGGGTGTTCTTTACGAAAAGAGATGTCGCGGGGACGTAAGCGGCTTCGCTTCCAAAACCGCGCCAAACATGTTATATATAATGTGAGGCGCGGCTTTCTGGTGGCCCCGGCTTACTATCGTATTATTCTTCCGCACGATCTAAATTTGTTCGGCATACCTGTATACTGAGGTGTTTTTCATGAGGCGGTATTTGACAACGATTTTCTTGATTTTGAGCGGGATTGTTTTAGTGATTGGCCTAAGCATTGATTTGTATTGGAGCGGAATTGCTTCATGGGGGCTGGCATTCATCTTTCTTATATTTGCGACCTATTTTACGAAGTACATACCAAATGAAAAAAGAACAAAAAATGAGGGATGCCATGACCATGTTCATGCATCCCTTTTTAGAGGTTGTTCAAAAAGTCCGGCTAAAATGACACATCGTACAGAGGATCTTCGCTAAAACCGCTCACGTCAATAGCCAACTGCAGAAGTCACCACTGTTCAATTCAAATAAAGATCTTTGCTTTCACGTCCGAAAGCCGCATTCTTTCGTTGAAAAAATGCGGCTAATTCAAAAAAAGTTGTTTACTTATGATTCTAAACCAAATAACACAATGAAAATTAGTGACAATAAAGTTGTTGCTTTTATTCAACAATCGCGCCCGTTTGCTTAACAAATTGATATTACTTATTCTTTAAGTTTGGTATGTCTTTTTCTAACCATTTACGAATATATTCTTTATCTTTAATAATCCATGTTGCTAAAATCACTCCAAAACCGCAGATATACCACAAATCAGTATAAATAATATAGATTTGGAGCACCACAAAAAGGCGAAACAGCAGGAACATGACCTGTCTTTGTAAATAAAAAGGGTTGCTCCGGCAACCCCATTGTTTAATTACTATCATCTTTGAAAAAACATCTAGTGTTATTAAAATAATACACCCTATAAGAATAAATATTGAAATTAAAATTGTACTAAGGTCGTCATTCCAGCTTTTAATAATTGTATACACTTGAAAAATGGCTAAAATAACAACAGCTAATTTAAATGGCAATTTTAAGTGTTTAATAATGTTCACCTACTATACATCAAGTACATTGATTTATAACATTACTGATGTTAAAGAAATCAAGAAAAGCATTTAAAGTATCTTTCGGTAATCCTCTAGCCGACTCATTTACAGCTGCTTTCCACGCATCTTTTGTTCTGTAATTCCAGCTTTTATATTTTTGTAACTTTTATTGATCCTTTTAACAGTTTTAGTCACACCACCAAGGAAATCAATAGCTTTTTTCAATTTTAGTATTTTGGAAAAAGGAAAACCAACTGTTCCTATCATCAACCCTACGGCGGTTATACACCCCCATACTCCAAAAGTTGTTATTGATGATTCATTAAAGGATTGATCAGTTTCTAAATTTACTTCAGCCAAAGATGGAATAAATAAATTTTCACCATCTGTAGTAACTTCCACCCCTGTTTTCTTAGATAACCACTTCGCAACTTTTTCAGGTCCCTGTTTTTCTATACCAGGTGGGAGCTGTTCAATACCATTCAAAAATTTAACAAAATCGCTGTTAGGAGAAAGTAGTTCATTATCTAACTCAGGTTGTGTAACATTTTTTATTTGCACTAACAGAAGGTGCCGATATTGAAAATAATAATACAACTGCACAAAATGCTGAAATTACAGCTTTCCAATTACCATTAATTATTTTTTCATTTACTTTTCCCCCTATAATTTTTAGTCGTTTCATAAGACTATTTCTGTGTATTGGAGGAAAATCCTTCCTATAACCATATGTTCGCAAAATTCAATATGTTTATGCAACATAATGGCCCGTTTGAGGAATATCTTTATTGTCACTGATCAACCACATCCTGTGGAAGCTCGTTGGCTTGTTTCTCCGCTCCTTGGAAAAGAAAACCGCTTTTCCTGCGTGCGAAGCGGTTCAGGGTAGCTTTACTTCTGCTCGAAACTACGCCGCCTTGAAATTCTCGGTCCTTTTTACCCTCCTTTTGAACGTGCAGTTTTAGTTAGTCCTCTTCTTTAAAACGGATAATCCGTTGTTCGATTTCATCCCGTACACGCTGAAAAACCGCCCAGCGTTCTTCGTCATCACCTTCAGCTTTTGCCGGATCATCGAAACCCCAATGGACTTTCTGCACATGCGGTGGAGTCATCGGGCAATTATCACGTGCATCCCCGCACAATGTAACAACGAGATCAGCGCTTTTGAGCACTTCCGGATCAATGGTACTTGATTTCTGATCTGAAATATCAACACCCGCTTCGGCCATTGCTTTGACGGCAAGCGGATTCAATCCATGTGCTTCGATGCCCGCACTTCTAACATCCCATTTGTCACCGAGATGTTTTTTGCCGAATCCTTCTGCCATCTGGCTACGGCATGAATTTCCAGTACACAGAAAATATAAAATTGGTTTTGCAGTCATGGTCATTCTCCTTTGTGAGTAAGAATATTATCTAATAAGTCGCTACTTTTTACGTCTTTTTGAGAGGAGTTAGTCCCTGACTAAGCAGTTGCCATACACGTAGACTCCTGCGGGAAAGCGAAGTATATGGCAAATGCGGTGGTGAGAAAACAACAAAATGTGCAAAAAGAGTCATGGGTAATGATAGGCAAATAGCCTACAACAATAGTGTCAGATATAATCCGATTAGTGTAATAAACAGTGTCGGCACGGTCAGAACGATACCGACTTTGAAGTAATAACCCCACGAGATGTTGACGCCTTTTGTCCGCAAAACGTGCAGCCAGAGCAGTGTAGCCAGCGAGCCTATTGGTGTGATTTTCGGACCAAGGTCACTACCGATAACATTGGCGTAAATGAGTCCTTCCTTCAGTACACCGGTTGCATTCGTATCTGCAATAGCTAACGCATCAATCATCACGGTCGGCATATTATTCATGACGGATGACAGGATAGCGGCCACAAAGCCCATTGTCATTGTTGCAATAACAATCCTTGGTCAGCCGCTGCGTTAAGAACACCAGCAAGCATATCAGTCAGCCCGACGTTTCGCAGTCCATAGACAACAACGTACATGCCAAGTGAGAAAAACACAATATCCCAAGGAGCACCCTTGATCACTTTCCCAATTTCCACCGCACTGCTCCCGCGACCCAGCAGTAAAAAGACAACGGCAATACTCCCGGCAACGATGGAAACCGGAATGCCTGCAAACTCACTCAAGAAGTAGCCGATCAATAATATTGCAAGTACCAGCCACGACAGCCGGAACATTTTTTCATCTTTGATTGCATCACGCGGTACCTTCAACTGTGTGACGTCATAGCTACGAGGGATATCTTTTCTGAAAAAGAGGTACAGCACCAGAATGCTTGCTGTCAGTGAAAATAAATTTGGAATAATCATACGTGCAGCATACTCCAGAAAACCAATTCCAAAAAGTCCGCCGAAACGATATTCACGAGGTTGCTGACAACAAACGGCAATGATGTCGTATCAGCGATGAAGCCACTGGCCATAATAAACGGCAAAATAAACGCATCCCGAAAATGGAGAGCCCGAACCATCGCCAAGACAATTGGTGTCAAAATTAGCGCTGCACCGTCGTTGGCAAACAATGCCGCCACAATTGCCCCCAGCACAGAAATATACAAAACATTTTCAAGCCATTGCCGTCTGCCACCCGTGCCATGTGAAGCGCTGCCCATTCAAAGAAACCAATTTCATCCAGCACGAGCGATATAATGATAATCGCTACAAACGCAAGCGTTGCATTCCAGACGATGTCGGCAACCGCGATAACATCATCAAATGAAACAACGCCAACAGCCAGCGCAATGAGGGCGGCAAAACAGGCAGTATAGCCAATCCCCAATTTTGGCTGCCAGATAATCAGAACAAGTGTCGCCAGAAAAATAATGATTGCTGATATGGTTTGTAAGTCCAATTATGTTCCCCCCCATGCTGTTTTAACAGAGATTGCTCAAAAAGTACCTTCCTTTTGAACACGCACTAACAGTGATTTTTACTTTTTGCGTCATCCATTTTTCGATAAGGGCATCCCGCTCCTGAATGCAATCCAGTATCCGTTCGACGAGTGGGAAAACGTCTGCTTCCCTGTTCAATGTATAGTAAATCCATTGCCCCTGCCTGTCTTCCAGTACCACCCCGGCATCGCGCAATTTCCGCAAGTGCTGACTGATTGATGGCTGCGACATTTCCATAGCTTCTACAAGCTCACATACACAGCATTGCTTATGCTGAAGAAGCAGCACCATTGACAAACGAGTACGATCACCGAGCAACTTCAAAACGGGCACAGCCGCTCTTACATCCACTCCAGCCTTTTCCATATAACCCCTCATTTCAGCATATAATTACATGCTTATATGATTATATATAAAGAATAATTTGCACGCAATCATTTAAATTGATATTTTTCCTTCAATTCGTCCGGCGCCGCTTGGACCATCCGCTGCAGTAGAAAGGCAGCGACGGTTATGTCATCAAAAATCCCCAGCACGTAGAAAAAGTCCGGAATAAGATCAAACGGGAACAGGCCATACCCAATAATCAGGAACACATAAATAAATTTCTTCGTCCCTTTCACTTTCCTCGAAAGAAAAAAGTCCTTCAAAAAGGAATGGATTTATGAAACTTCAACAAAACCGGATCCGTTTTAACATTTTTCGCATATACCGACACCTTCCACCGTAAATTCCACTTTAACAACGACAATAGAAGCATAACATATACGCAACTTGTTTTCGTTCGTGAACTCCCTAAAAACACCAAAAGGCTTCTCACCAATTCTATAGTGAGAAGCCTTCTCCTAACCAGCCGCCCTTCCAATCAATCCAGCAGTTCTCAATTTTTCAGCCGGCGAGCAAAATCGGTAAATCGGAATTTGTCCGGGCGATGCGTGATTCGGTATACTGAAACAGCCTTGCGTCGTCCAAATAAACATAACTTTTAATTACAACGATCGTTGAATGACCTTCCAGATCCAATAACGTCTGGTCTTCGTCAGTTGGGCTCTCCACCATTATTTCTTTTCTCGCAAAACTAATCCGCAGCATCAATTCATTTTCAAGGTAATGATAAATGGAATCTTCACATATTTCCTTTGTTAATGCCGGAACGATATCCTGATTCAAATAGTCTTTATCCAGAATAATTCGTTCACCGGAGATCTCTCGGACGCGAACCACTTTCCAAATCGGGTCACGGAGCTCTACCTGCAATTTCGATTGAAGCTCATCATCCGCCTCCATAATCGCCAATTCATTCACGACTGTTTTAGCGGATATATTTAGCTTTTGCTCCATTTCCTTGAAACTGGCAATACCGGACACGGGAAAGTCAAATTTATCCACATCGATGATAACGGATCCCTTGCCGCGAATTTTCTGGATATACCCTTCCTGCGCCAGCAAGTTTAATGCTTTTCGGATTGTCTCACGGGATGTCGTATACATTTGTGTAAGTTCATGCTCTGATGGCAGCATGGATGATTCCGGCCATTGTTTTGTTTCTATCTTGTTCACAAGATCGTAATAAATGGTTAAATATTTTTGCATAGACAAACCCCATTATTTCACATAGTACACAACCGCTTCGTAAGGTCTTAACACGAGCTGATCAACCGCTTTATCGGAATCAGGATAGTTCGACAGCAGTTTCATTAACCATCGCGGCATACACTTTATCAACGGTACCTTGGCCGATAACGACCTGGAACTGGCCATTTGCCATAAAGGAACCCTTCACAATATCGAGGTTTTCCAATTTTGAATTGTTAATTTTACCTTCATCGTTTAAAGCAAAGCGAAGTCTTGTCACACAATGGGTCGCGACGCTAATATTATCTTCACCACCAAGTGCAGCAACGATCGCCCCCGCTTCTTCACTATATTCACCGGCGGATGCGGCAGGTGTTTCACTCTCAACCTCAGCCTTCACATTTGTTTTTAGAAGCGCAGATTTACCGGCTTCTACCTCCCCATCATCCGTTTTCTCCAATGCATCCAAGTCATCACCATTTGTAATGATCACCGGTGTAATGACTCCTTTTGCCTTCTTGCGGACGAGATCCACATCAAATGTTATTAGCGGATCCCCAGCTTTGACGTAATCACCTTGTCCCACATAGGCTTCAAACCCTTCGCCATCCATGTTCACCGTGTCCAAGCCAATGTGTATTAAAACTTCAATTCCTGCATCCCCACGAATACCGACTGCATGTTTCGTCGGGAAAAATTTGCACTACTTCCCCGTTTAACGGAGCAACAACATTTCCTTCGCTTGGTTCTATCGCCAGACCATCCCCCATCATTTTTGCGAGAATGTGGGATCCGGTACATCTTCAAGTTTTTTCACCTGACCGCTGACCGGTGCAAGTATTGTTTCTTGTTTATTTGCCACAGGATAACCTCCTATTTTCACTGTTAAATCCACTTGTATAGACAAGAACCACAGAAAAGTATAACTTGTATGTACAGGCCCTTGCAAGGGTTTTCATGCTGGAAAAATTAGTTTTCGAATCCAAACATATAAAAAACTGCTTTGTCTTAATTTGTGCAAAGCAATTTTTTTCATTAATTAAATTGATTGTGCTGTTGATAGTTGCTGTCGGTGGGATGATGTTTCCTCTTTCGGGATGACTTGTGCCGCCAAGCGTTGATTGTCGCTGTCCTCCGGTTGATTCTTGCCCCATAACGGTTGATATTTCCCTACTCCGGTTGATTCTTGCTCCATAACGGTCGATATTTCCCTACTCCGGTTGATTCTTGCCGCATTCCGGTTGATATTTCCCTACCCCGGTTGATTCTTGCCGCATTCCGGTTGATAACGTGCCCGCTCAGGTTGATATTCCACACGAACCGGTTGATATCCTCGCTTCACCGGTCGATCTGCCTCTCCCCATAAATAAAACCCCGCAGAGTTCACATAAACTTCTGCCGGGTACCTCAAATCATTTTATCCTAATTTCGATTTTTTCGCTGCTTTTTCACGTCCGCTTTTATCCAAAATTTTCTTGCGGAGACGGATGGATTCCGGTGTTACTTCGCAATACTCGTCTTCGTTCAGATATTCCAGTGCTTCCTCCAGTGACAGTTCTCGTGTCTTCCGGATGGTTGCCGTCTGATCCTTCGTTGCCGAGCGAACGTTTGTCAGATGCTTTTCTTTTGTGACGTTGACGGTCAAATCATTTTCACGGTTGTGCTCTCCAACAATCATGCCGGCATAAATATCTGTTCCTGGTTCGACAAATATAACGCCGCGATCCTCAAGCTGCATAATGCCATAGGTAGTTGCTTTGCCGTCTTCAAGACTGACAAGCACACCTTCTCGGCGGCCGCCAACCTGGCCTTTAGCAATCGGCTCGTAACCATCAAACGAGTGGTTTAATATGCCATAGCCGCGTGTCTGGGACATGAATTCAGTCGCATAACCGATCAGGCCGCGTGATGGCACTCGGAATTCCAGACGAACCTGGCCATTGCCCTGGTTGACCATATCAAGCATTTCACCTTTGCGTGCACCGAGGGCCTCCATCACTGGACCTGTATAATCTTCCGGTACATCCACTTGCACGTGTTCAACCGGTTCGCATTTCTGTCCGTCGATTTCTTTGATAATGACCTGAGGTTTTGATAATTGCAGTTCAAAACCTTCACGACGCATGTTTTCAATCAAAATAGACAGGTGCAATTCACCGCGTCCGGAAACCGTCCAGGCATCAGGTGATTCCGTCTGCTCTACCCGCAGACTGACGTCAGTTTCCAATTGCTTCATTAACCGTTCTTCAATTTGACGTGACGTAATATAGCTGCCTTCCCGGCCGGCAAATGGGCTGTTATTCGTAACAAACGTCATTTGCAGTGTCGGTTCGTCAATACGCAGCCACGGCAGTCCTTCCGGGTGATCTTGCGGGCAAATGGTTTCCCCGACATTAATATCATCCATCCCTGAGATGGCAACAATATCCCCCGGCCGCTGCTTCTTTAATCTCCGTTCGTTTCAAGCCGATAAATCCGAATAATTTGCTGATACGGAATGACTTTTGTGTTCCATCTTTCTTCAGGACCACTACTTGCTGGCCGACACTGATTTTTCCGCGGACGACCCGCCCGATGCCAATCCGGCCTACATAATCATTGTAGTCCAGCAATGTAACCTGAAATTGCAGCGGTTCATCGGAGGTATCAGCCGGTGCTGGTATATGATCCATAATCTCTGTGAAAACAGGATCCATCGTTTCTTCTTGCTCTTCCGGTTCATCACCGGATGTTCCGTTCAATGCCGAGGCATATTTCACTGGAAATTCCAGTTGCTCATCATCCGCTCCGAGTTCAATAAATAAATCCAGCACTTCATCAATGACCTCGTTCGGACGGGCATTTGGACGATCTATTTTATTAAGCACCACAATTGGTGTCAGTTTCTGATCGAGTGCTTTTTTCAAAACAAAACGGGTCTGCGGCATACAGCCTTCGTAAGCGTCAACCACCAGCAGTACACCATCGACCATTTTCATGATGCGTTCCACTTCTCCGCCAAAGTCAGCGTGGCCCGGTGTATCAAGGATATTGATGGTTGTATCATTATAGCGGATTGCCGTATTTTTGGACAAAATCGTAATGCCCCGCTCCCGTTCAATATCGTCCGAGTCCATAGCACGTTCATCCACTTGTTCATGTTCATGAAATGTCCCCGAATATTTCAGCATCTGATCAACAAGTGTTGTCTTGCCATGGTCAACGTGGGCGATAATAGCGATGTTGCGGATATCTTCTCTTAATTGCATAACGTACGCTCCTCTATTCGTTAAGGATTACTCAAAACTATCCTATTGTATCATAATTATTCACTTAGGCAAAATGACAATAAACTTGGCTCCGCCGAGATCCGAGTCACGCACCATTATTTTCCCGCCGGACTGCTCAATAATGGCCCGGGCAATGGCTAATCCTAGGCCAGTCTCTCCAGTTTTACCTTTCACAAACCGGTGAAAAATATGCGGAACCAGCTCCTTAGAAATCCCTTCCCCATCATCCTCAATAGTAATCTTATCCTCTGTTACGGTTATATCCACCCGGGAATGGGCGTGCCGGATGGCATTGAACGTCAGATTGAGCAGTGCCTGCAAAAACTTCTCTGCATCAGCCGTAAATTGCACTTGGTTATCCACTTCCGGTTGCAATTTCACCCCATTGTCGTTTACGATCGGCAAAGCCCTATCCAACACTTGATCAATCAGCTCAGAGGCCTGTATTTTCTCCGGATGATAGGTTGATCGGTCACTATCCAGTTTCGCCAAAAGAATCATTTCATTAATAATTTTTTTGAGCCGTTCTACTTCTGTTACCATCATTTCCAGCCCTTTTTCCTGATCGGCCTCATCAAAGACTTTGTCCCGGATCCCTTCCGCATAGCCCTGAATCGTCATCAGCGGTGTTTTCAGCTCATGACTGGCATTCTGAAAAAAGGCCTGCTGTGATTGCATGTACCGTTCAAGTTCAGCGGCCATATCGTATACGCTCTGCTCCACTTCCTTAATTTCCCCTGTTGCCTTAATTGGCTCCAGTTCATTAAACTTGCGCTTTTCAATTTTCTTTAGCTGTTTTTTCAATTTTGTCAGCGGGGTGACTAGCTTTTGGTTAAAAAGTAGCTGAGCAGCACTGCCGCAATGGTACCGATAAGAAACACGATGACCAGCCGTCTGAAAAAATCTTGCTGAATGGCTTGCAAATCGTTGAGTGGCGTCAATAAAATCAGTTCAAGGCCTGTACTTTCCGGGTAAAACAAAATCCGTGATGTCACAAATTTGCTGCTGCCTGCTTCCCATAAATTTCCCTGATTATCCGCAAAATACTGATTCGAGGAGAACCCTTGCACGTAATGGTCCGGCATGGTTGAAAAGAGCACCCTGTCCTGCCTGCGGTCATAAAGGAAAAGCTGCAGATCCTGCTGCTGCAGAAAATCACGAAACCCCTGAATACTCTCCTGTGACCTGTACTGTTCATTCAGCACTTCAACAAGCAGTTCACCCTTTTGTTTTAATTCGGCACGTTCATCCTCTATCAGCATGTCGAGAATCATGGAATAAATGACAAACCCAGCAGCTGTAAGGATAACCAGTAAAAGGGTCGTAAATGCCAGATTCAGCTGTGATTGCAGTTTCATTGCTCAACCTCGTCACTGCGCATCCGGTACCCATAGCCCCAGACAGTCTCAAGGGGAACAGCCGTCAATTTTTGCGGATTCGTTTGACAAGATCATCAACGGCACGGTCACTGCCAAAGTAATCTTCGCCCCAGACCTTTACCAAAAGTTCCTCCCGGGAGAAAGCCCTATTTGTGTTCGCTGCCAGCAAATATAATAAATCAAATTCCTTTGTCGTGACATCCTGCTCCACACCATGCCAGAAGATTCGACGTTCGCCCTGATGGATCAGGAGATTACCGGCTTTCAGTTTATCACCTGCATCTGTAGTTTCACCGTCTTTCACATTCGCACGCTTAAACACACGTTTAACCCGGGCAACCAATTCCCTTGGGCTGAATGGCTTGGTCAAGTAGTCATCACCGCCCAGCTCCAGTCCAAGAATTTTATCAAATCTTCATCTTTCGCCGAAATGATAATAATTGGAACGTCATCCGTTTCCTGGCGTATTTTTTACAAAATTCATAGCCATCCATGCCAGGAAGCATAATATCAAGTATCCACATGTCAGGCGGCTGGGTCTCCCAAAGCTCCCATGCTTGTTCAGCGGATTCCATTACGGTTATCTCAAAACCTTCTTTCTTCAAATAGGCGGAAACAATGTTCTGGATATTTGTATCGTCTTCCACAACACCAATATGATTCGTCATAGACAGGCCCTCCATCTATTGCGTTCTTATGATTATTTTTACATAATATTGGGTAGGTGAACAGTGAAACGTGCATGTTCAAAAAGGAGGATGGACAACCACTAAAAAGCAATTTACACATTTCTGCCATTATAATGCCAAATTCATACCAAATGTACACCCTATCATTGCTATTGCAATAATCTTTAACATGCGAGGTGATGAATTCATGGAACGGAACGATAATCAGAATGAATTCAATGAACATAACCATGACGGACAGTCTGAAAACAATTCAACTAACCGGGAAACAGAAGGAGGCATTGCCCAAACAGCGAGACAGAAAACATCTCAGCATTCTGAAGCTCCGAGGAAGAAAAATAGCAAGGGAAAATTCGCCAGTGCACTGGTTGGGGCAGTGGTATCAGCAGTGGTTGTTACAATGCTGTTTACAACGAATATCCTTCCAGTTAACGGTGACGACGGCAGCAGCTCTTCATCCGCTTCAGCGGAAAACGGCGATTCAGGAACACCAGATATCGCTGAGACGATAACATCCGGTGACGCAGATGTTGCAGGCAACATGCAGGAAGCCACCAAAGCAGTCGTTGGTGTCGTACGAATGCAGCAGCGGAGCATCTGGGAACAGAGTGAAAAATCCGGCGCTGGTTCCGGCATCATTTATAAAAAGAAGACGGCAATGCCTATGTCGTAACGAACCACCATGTTGTTAAAGGTGCAAAAGAAGTAGAAATTGTTATGAATAATGATGAGCGCCTGAAAGCGGAAGTGCTCGGCTCCGACCGGTTAACCGATTTGGCAGTACTTCGGGTTGACGGCAGTAAAGTCGATACCGTTGCAAAACTTGGCTCTTCAGATGATCTGCAGGTTGGTGATACGGCCATTGCAATCGGCAACCCGCTGGGGATGAATTTTGCCAACTCGGTAACGAAGGGCATTATCAGTGGCTTGGAACGTTCCATAAGTGTGGATACCAATGGTGACAGACGACCGGATTGGATAACCGAAGTAATTCAGACAGATGCAGCCATAAACCCTGGAAACAGCGGTGGTGCACTCATTAACGCCGACGGGGAAGTCGTAGGGATAAACTCCATGAAAATAGCCCGCCGCGAAGTTGAAGGTATTGGCTTTGCTATCCCAATCGACTCCGCGCTTCCTGTCATCAAACAGCTCGCAAATGATGGCAAAGTGGCACGCCCTTACATCGGAATCAGTACAGCATCCGTCAGCCAGGTTCCACCGCAATACCGTGACCAGGTTCAGCTGCCGGAAGATGTGGAAGGCGGAATGGTCATCGCACAGGTTGAACCCGGATCACCTGCGGACAATGCCAGCCTGCAGCAATTTGACGTCATTACAAAATCAATGGCAACAAAGTCAAAACACTGCTCGACTTGCGAAAATTCATGTACAGTGAAACGAAAGTCGGTGACACCGTTGAACTGGAAATTTACCGTAACGGCAAGCCGCAAACCATTTCACTGGAACTTGTAGAACGAGAAGAATCATAAAGTAAAACTTCATTCAGTTGGGGTTTTACAGCCCGTTAATGCGTGATAAAACATCCGGATGACAGACTTGCAGCTATAAGCTGCAAGTCATTATTTAACCCTCCCAGACACGCAGATTTTTCTCCTTCACTCTTAAACATGTTATAGTATGACACAGGAAGTACTATAGCACTTTTAATAAAACAACGGAAAAGGAAGTGAAATCACATGCATTGTCCTTCATGCGGCCAGGAATCGGCGGAGGGGAAATTCTGTACTAATTGCGGATCACAGCTGATTCCGGGAACTGCACACAAAGTGAAACGGATTCGGAAAGCAGCGAAACAGCAGAACCAGCCGACGGTTCTCTAGTCAGTCATGACAAAGAAACAGACAGTGACACAGCCGAAAAACTGAAAACAATCGGGGCAAATTTCAGTCACTTTTGCAGCACCCTTTTTAAGAACCCGAGTATCGCCAAAAAGCAAACCACACCGATGTCAGTTCCAGCATTATCGTTATCATTTTATTCGCGTTACTGGTTGCATTAAGCTATCATTTCGTTATCCAGTCCATTTCAGCAGGCTTTTTCATGAATGTATCGCTAATCGACAGCCTCCTCCTGCCTTTTATCGTTTTCATCCTATTACAAATTCTCATGGCAGGGCTGACATTTGCCGGAACAAAACTTGCTGCTCAGGCTGTCACGTTTCCGGATGTGCTTGCTAAATATGGGGCGTATTTGGTGCCGTTCGCCTTACTGTATGCCATTGCCATCGTCTTTTCACTGATTGGCCTGTCTGTATTGGCGGGGCTGCTCATTTTCATTAGCATACTGGGAATTTTGATGAATGCACCGACCTTTATTCTGATGGAACAGTCACCGGAAGGACTCGATCGAATTTATATCCTGCTCGGGTTATATATGCTGGCAATACTAGCGTTTGGGGTTTTCGCACAAGCATTTGCGGAGTCGCTTATCGGGAACATAATGGGATCAATGTTTCAAGGGTATTAACCAATTGAACAAGAGTGTCACATGCCAACAAACAGCATGAAAGCATGAGAATTTGTCTCTCAAGATCTTTTCCAGTGACTTTGGGAGGCTTTTTGGTTTCGAGAGGCCTTCTCAAGACCCTTCCCAGTGATTTTGAGAGGCCTTTTGGTCTCGAGAAGTCTTCTCAAGACCCTTTCCAGTGACTTTGAGAGGCTTTTTGGTTTCGAGAGG
>BBCA01000026.1 GCA_001311805.1 Lentibacillus juripiscarius JCM 12147
AAAAAACCAGTATCTCTATTGATACTGGCTTAAGGCAATATTTAAACTCACTCTCACGAATCAATCATAATCATATCCTCGCCGATTTTACGGATGGAGCTCCACCTTATTTTCGTTTCGGCTCCTTCTTTCTTCAGACCGAACCATTTGTAACTTGGGATGATAAAACGACTCAATCTGACCCGTTTTTTCATCAATTTCAAGATCTGTCTGACCTAAAAACGCCAAGTCTCGCTCCCTCATTGACGTCAATTATTTCTTTTCCACTGATATCTTTATAACGCATTCGATCCGCCTCCAAAGGAATTCGTTACTAAAGTATATTCCAGCGGCACAAAAGTATGCTGCAGCAGTTTAGGAAGCTGGTGCAATCAATGCGGTGGATGGTGACTGCTCGAAAATTAACTCAATGACGTGCCGGATTTTTCATGATTGACGGCATCAATCTCCTCAATCATCTCATCCATTGAGCGGTGGCGATTTAGTAACAGCTCATTTCGGCCATTCCGGCTCATTCGGCTGCTGGTGCTTTCCAGGCTTAGCATCAGATTACCTTTCAGCTGTTCCTTGCTGTTATTCAATTCCTTATCTGTTAGTCCGTCTGACACCAAGTCATCGATTGTTTTATGAATGATATCTTTCAACTGTGGCAGCTGATCTTTTCCGGTGCCGGCATAGATGGTCAGAAGTCCACTGTCCAGAAATGAAGCATGGTAAGAAAAGACAGAATAGGCAAGGCCCTGTTTTTCCCGTACTTCCTGAAAAAGCCGTGAGCTCATACTACCGCCCAAAACATTATTCATAATGATCAGGCTATGCATATGTTCATCATCCACAGGCAGTCCATTATAACCAAGACATAGATGGGCCTGTTCGGTATCTTTGGCTTTTTCAATGGCATTGCCTAAAAATCCCGGACGCATCACTTGTTCTTGGCTGGTGTTCTCCTGAAATCTGCTGAAATAGTCTTCAGCTGTATGAATAAATGAATCATCGACATTACCGGCAATAGAAATAACGACATTATCCGGTGTGTACCGTTCGTTAATATACTGTTTTAAACTTTCCGGCGTAAATGACTCCAGCTGTTTTTCCGTTCCAAGAATCGGATACCCCAGTGGATGCTGACCGAAAGCAGCACGCGCAAGTATATCATGCACGATGTCATCTGGTGTGTCCTCGTACATCTTAATTTCTTCCAGGACTACTTTCTTTTCCCGTTCCATTTCTTCTTCGTCAAAGGACGAATTGAAAAACATGTCTGCCAGAATCTCCATCGCATATTCTTTGTGCGTATCAATTACCTTGGCATAAAAACAGGTATACTCTTTCGACGTGAACGCATTCACCTGTCCGCCAATTGCATCAAAAGCTTCCGCAATGTCCTGCGGCGATCTTGTCTTGGTTCCCTTAAAAAACATATGTTCCAAAAGTGCGAAATGCCATTTATTTCTTCTGTCTCATTCCTGGAGCCTGTCCGTACCCATATACCAATGGTTACCGACCGGACGGCTGGTATTTTCCATAACAATCCGAAGTCCGTTATCACTTGTATGCTTTTCTACCAAATTCCTTCCTCCTATTTGAGGGTATGTTGTCGTTCTTCACTTAGTAGTTGGTCAATTGTACCGATTTTATATCCCTTTTCCTTAATGCCTGTTATCAGAGAATCCAACCCTTCCGCAATTGGAGATGTGGGATGCATTAAAACAGTTGCACCAGGGTGAATATTGGTCATTACCCGGTTTATCATAACAGATTCAGACGGATTCTTCCAATCGATTGTATCGACCGTCCATAAAATGGTTTCCATATCTTTCTTCGCGGCTGTAGTAACTGTCTGATCAGAATAGCTGCCGCTCGGCGGTGCAAACCATTTCGGTACATCCCCGGTTATAGCCTTCAAAATCTCGTTTGTACGCGTTAATTGTTCATTTGTTTGCCGGCTGGACAGACGCGCCATATCCGGGTGGTTATACGCATGATTGCCGATGACGTGTCCCTGTTCATTAATCATTTTGACATAATCAGAATTTTCCTTTGCCCATTTTCCCTCCACAAAAAGGTTGCCTTTACATTGTTTTCCTTTAACGTGTTCAGTATGGGCGGAATATATTCCTTTCCCCATGATACATTTATCATAAGTGCAACCATATTCTTGTCAGGATGGCCGCGGTAAATTGGTGCAGCAGGCAGTTCATCCATGCTTACCTCCGGAGGGATCTGTTCATATGCTAAGAGTGTTTCGTCAAAGACACCCTCTTTTTCATTTGTTCATAAGATTGATCAAGATCCACTTTCAAACCGTTGAGACCCGGAGTCTTTTTCCACACTTTATCGATGACAGCATTCTCCGGCTCTTTTTCATAGTCGGAACGCTTTTGTTTTATTTCTGCATACAGCGGATCCTCCTGTTTACTGACCTCACTGACGGTATGTGAAAATGTGACGGCTTCATTTGCCTTGAATGGATTATAGGTATTCCCAAATGAAGCAATCACTAGCAGCGTAAATAGACACACATGTACAAGCCCCCGGTAACGGAACATCCATATCCCCCCTCACTAATCCGTATGAGCGGGAAGGACAAGATATGTATTGGAAAACGTGATAAAAAAGAAACTGGTTCTCCAGCTTCTTGTTTGTGCTTATGAATTTGATTTCTCACTCTTTTCCCGCTCTTCTTTTAGTATGGCTTTACGGGATAGGTTGACCCGACCCTGGTTGTCAATTTCCTTGACCTTCACCATAATCTGATCACCGACGGAAACCACATCTTCTACTTTGTTGGTCCGTTCCTCGGCCAGCTCCGAAATGTGAACCAGTCCATCTTTGCCTTTAAAGAGTTCGACAAAGGCGCCGAATTTCTCGATCCGTTTTACCGTGCCAAGATAAACTTGTCCTACTTCGACCTCGCGTACAAGATCCTCAATGATCTGTTTTGCTTTGATTCATTTCAGCATCTGGAGAAGAAATGAATACACTTCCATCCTGCTCGATGTCAATTTTCACACCGGTTTCATCAATAATCTTATTGATCTGTTTTCCGCTCGGTCCAATGACATCCCGGATTTTATCAGGATTGATGGCCATCGTCATGATTTTGGCGCATGTTCAGACAGGTGTTCTCTTGGTCCACTGAGTGTAGCCAGCATCGAGTCAAGAATTTGCATTCGCCCTTTTTTAGCCTGTTCCAATGCTTCCTGTAAAATCTCCTTAGACAGCCCTTCAATTTTGATATCCATTTGCAGCGCAGTCACACCCTGTTCGGTTCCTGCCACTTTGAAATCCATATCTCCAAGCGCATCTTCCATGCCTTGTATATCCGTCAGTATGGTGTAGTCATCACCTGATTTAACAAGTCCCATAGCTATACCGGCAACCGGTGCTTTTATCGGTATCCCCGCATCCATCATGGCCAGGGAACTTGCACAAATACTTGCCTGTGATGTGGAACCATTTGACTCCAACACTTCGGAAACAAGACGAATCGTATATGGAAAATCTTTTTCAGTTGGAACAACTTTCTCTAGTGCCCGCTCACCCAAAGCACCATGGCCAATTTCACGGCGGCCTGGCCCTCTAATCGGTCCTGTTTCTCCGACACTGTATTGCGGGAAGTTATAATGATGCATGAACCGTTTCGACTCTTCCAAGTCCAAACCATCAAGAATTTGCACATCACCCAGTGCGCCCAGCGTGCAGACACTTAATGCCTGTGTTTGACCGCGAGTGAACAACCCTGAACCATGTGTCCGCGGCAATACGTTAACTCGTGATGATAATGGTCGGATTTCATCGGGTTTCCGCCCATCCGGACGTGTTTTTTCTTTTGTTATCAGGCGCCGCACTTCCGCTTTGACCATATTTTCCAGTACAGAAGCAACCTGCTTCAGGACATCCTCTTCTTCCCCTTCTTCTTCAAATGAAGCCTTGACATCATCCTTGACTGCATCAATTGCTTCATCACGGGCATGTTTTCCTTCAGTCTGAATGGCCTCGACCAGCCTGTCCTTTGCCTTTGCTTCTACTCGAGCAGTCAAGTCATTAGCTGCAGTATTAGCCTGGAAATCCTTTTTCGCTACACCGACTTCTGCAATGACTTTCTCCTGAAATTCGATCAAGCGGATGATTTCCTGATGACCGAACATAATAGCTTCCAGCATAACATCTTCAGGAATTTCGTCAGCACCGGCTTCCACCATATTGATGGCATCCTTCGTCCCGGCAACGGTCAGATCAATATCACTTTTTTCTTCTTGTTCGACAGTGGGATTGATGACGAATTCACCGTCAATTCGTCCGACATGAACCCCTGCTATCGGTTCCGAAAACGGAATGTCGGAAATAGAAAGCGCAATCGATGAACCAATCATGGCGGCTATTTCAGATGAACAATCCTGATCAACGCTCATAACTGTGCTGATAACTTGCACTTCATTTCTGTATCCATCCGGGAAAAGCGGCCGAATCGGGCGGTCAATCAGCCGTGAGGTCAATGTTGCTTTTTCACTTGGACGGCCTTCCCGTTTGATGAAACCACCAGGAATTTTTCCCTACTGCATATAGTCGCTCTTCATAATTTACAGTTAATGGGAAAAACGGTAAATCTTTTGGTTCATTGGATGCCGTTGCTACCGATAATACGGATGTATCACCATAGCGAATCATAGCTGCTCCATTTGCTTGTTTTGCCAGTTCTCCAGTTTCAACGGCAAATGTTCTGCCGCCAATCTCTGTAGAGAACGTTTTCTTTGCTTCTTCCATCAGTTATAGAACTCCCTTCAAAAACTTTCTGGAGGCTGCTCAAAAAGGGTCCGGTAAAAATGAAAGCCTACCAATCCTTTTTGAACACCCACTTCTACCCTCATTTATAGTTAATGGGCGTAAATGTAAATTTTATGTATCGAAGAAACTCATTATCTGTCAGAAAAAAAATGGTTCCATAAATGACAAAGGAGAAACCAAAGCTGATTAAAAGAGAAAAAAGCAGGATTTCTCCTGCTTTTTCGCTTTCGTTTCTTATCGGCGAGGCCGAGCTTTTTAATCAAATCACGATAGCGCGTTACGTCTTTTTTACGCAGGTAATTAAGCAAGTTACGGCGCTTACCTACCATTTGCAAAAGACCGCGGCGTGAATGGTGGTCTTTTTTATGAAAGCGCAAATGTTCGTTAAGTGTTGTAATTTCCTCTGTCATAACAGCAATCTGCACTTCCGGAGAACCAGTATCATTCTCATGAACTTTGAATTCATTTATGATTTCATTCTTACGTTCTTTTGTGACAGCCATCAGGGTCACCTCCATTAAATTAAATATATCCCCATTCTCCTAGCAAGCGCCGGAGTTACGAATTGCCAAGAGATGGTTTACGTTACTAAGGGTACACCTTTTTAATATGAAATGCAAGAGACAGATCGAATTTTTGCACCTAATGGCGGAAGAAATCCCGTATACGTCGTTCATCATCTTCTATTTGCTTTACTAGTTCAGCAGCACTATCGAACTTCTCTTCATCCCGGATGAAACTGTGCCATTCAAGAATCAGTTCTTCGCCATACAAATCATTACTGTAATCAAAAATATTTACTTCAATGATCGGTTCCTTCCTGTCCTCTGTAAATGTTGGATTATACCCCAGACTGGCCATTCCCTCATACACTTCGTTTTTGTACAGGACGTTGACAGCATAAACGCCCACTTTCGGAAGCAGAGCATCGTTACTGACATCCATATTCGCCGTTGGATAACCAATTGTTCTGCCGCGCTTGTCTCCCTCTTTTACAATGCCGCGGACGGACAGCGGTCTACCCAAGAGCGAATTCGCTTTACTAACCCAGCCATTCTGCAACAGTTCTCTGATTCTAGTCGAGCTTATCTTTTCACCATCCATTTTTACTTCACCAACGGAGGCAAATGTGAACATCCCCCTTGCATGTTCTTGTATTGTGTGCACATTCCCGCGTCCTTTGTGCCCATATGAAAAATCAAAACCTGAAACAAGATGCTTTATATTCAAATCAATGATGAAATGGTCGATAAAGTCTTGTGGTTCCAGTGCGGATAATGTTTTATCAAACGTAATAACATACAGACGATCAACGCCCAGCCGTTTTAAAATCTCCTGTTTTTCCCGTAATGGGGTTATATACTTCACATGCTGCACATCTTTCCGCAAAACAACGGACGGATGCGGATGAAAGGTGATCACCGCACTTTGCATTTGCCTTGCCTTGGCTTCATCTACCGCAGTCTGAATCACCTTTTGATGACCTTTATGAACACCATCAAAAAAGCCGATGGCAGCAACCGTTTCCGGCAGCTCATCCAATACTACTGAATGGGGGTACGTCAGCATAATCGTTTGCAATTTGATTCACCTACTTTTCAATCGTTGAAAACCCTTACTGGTTTCATGATTCCGCTGTCCTCCGGATGTGTCTGATAGATAGCCAGCACCTCTTCACCCAACATCATTAGAAACGGATTGGCATCCGGCGTGTCAGCGGGTTTTGACAGTTTTTGCCCATGAAGTATCCGCTTTTGGCAGCTGTATCTACATACAATCGCTCCATGTGTCCAAGTCCATGGGCGATTGGGAGCAGGATCCGGCCAAGTGTATCGTTTTCCGCAGCCTGTTCCACTTGCTGAAATGTTACCGTATCTTCTTTTCTGATTCCACCTGATCCTGTCCGATACAATTCACCCATGTGTGCCGGATATCCCAACTTTGCACCGATGTCTACACATAGTGTCCTTATGTATGTACCCTTGGAACAAACTGCCCGCACCTCGAAAGAATGATGACGAATGCTTCCTTCCACCAGCTCAAGATCAAAAATGGTCACATAGCGCTCAGGACGTTCAACCTGTTCATTTTCCCTGGCATATTCATATAATTTCTTGCCATCTACTTTAACAGCCGAGTACATAGGGGGAATCTGTGTGATGTTACCCCGGAACAATTGTAACACGTTTTCAATTTTCTGTTGAGAAGGAGGAATCGCCACGTTTTTCATTTCAGTAACTTTCCCATGGCTGTCCTCGGTTTCTGTAGCAGTACCGAGCTTGATTTCTGCCGTATATGTCTTTTTGGTATCGGTCAGAAAAGGGACAATTTTAGTTGCCTGGCCTATGCAAATAGGCAGTACACCTTCCACCTCCGGATCAAGCGTCCCTGTATGTCCAACTTTTTTTTATATGCAGCAGCTTGCGGATTTTCATAACACAATCGTGTGATGTCATGCCTCTTGGTTTCCATAAAGGTAAAATGCCTTTCATGCCGCTACCTCCAGTCCATAAGTTTTTTCCGCGTCTTAGAAAACTTGGCTTATCGCCAAGCTTTCATGGCGAAAGCCTTAGTTGCAATTATGCAGTAAGAAAGTATTTATACTTTCTTATCTGCCAAGAAAAGCAGGCCTGTTTCCCAAATGAACATACACGGAAAAATCTGACCCGTCAGCTTAGTGCCGACGGGTCAGATTGTATCCCGTGCTGCTGTTTAATTATTCAAGTCACGCAGAATTTTTTCGATACGATTACCGTACTCAAAAGCTTCATCAAATTCAAACGTGATTTCCGGTGTTTTTCTCAGTCGTATGCGTTTGCCGATTTCCGAGCGAATAAATCCTTTCGCTTTCGCAAGACCAGTGAGTGTTTCGTGCTTTTCTTCCTCACTACCAAGCACGGAGATGAATATCTTCGCCTGCTGCAGATCACCGGTCACTTCCACATCGGTAACTGTCACGAATCCAACCCGGGGATCCTTAATTTTCTGGCTTAACAGCTCACCCAATTCCTTTTTCATTTGTTCTGCTACACGATTTGAACGAATATCACCCATTTTGATCACCTCAATTCCTATGACGATCTGCCTGCTATAAATGCTCAACATCTGTAATGGTACGTTCCAGTTCAGGAACTCCATCCACAATCCTTAGTGCTTCCTGGATTACTTGTTCGCCATGTACCCCATCGATAGAAATTGTCACGATCCCAAGTTTTGTCCGCTGCCACAAATCATGGTAATCCAGCTCCGTGACGGCAACATTCAAGTCATTCCGCAATTTGGCAGTTATGCGTTTGATGACGGAACGTTTTTGCTTTAGGGACTGGCCTTCATACAGCATGCATTCCATTTCGGCATAAACAATCATGTACGCTTAATTTCCTCCATTACGAATGCTTCCAATATATCTCCCTCTTTAATATCATTGAAACTTTTTATGGTTATACCACATTCGTAGTTTTGTGCAACTTCTTTCACATCGTCTTTATAACGTTTTTAAGGTGTCAATTTCACCTTCAAACTGGACAACCCCTTCACGTATAAGACGCACGCCTGAATCACGTGTTATCTTTCCTTCTGTCACGTAGCAGCCTGCAATTGTGCCAATACGTGAAACTTTGAACGTTTCCCTGACTTCAGCCTGCCCGATCACCTTTTCTTCATATTCCGGATCGAGCATACCTTTCATTGCTGCCTCAATTTCCTCTATTACTTTATAAATAATACGATGCGGACGGACATCTACTTTTTCTGTTTCAGCAGCTTTTTTAGCATTGACATCCGGACGCACGTTGAATCCGATGACAATGGCATTGGATGCAGAAGCAAGAATGATATCCGATTCTTTAATCGCGCCAACACCAGTATGAATGATTTTGATTTTAACACCTTCCACATCAATCTTTTCAAGGGAAGATGCGAGTGCCTCAGCAGATCCTTGCACATCGGCCTTAATGACAATGTTAATCTCTTTCATTTCACCTTGTTTAATTTGTTCAAACAAGTCATCCACACTGACTTTCGTTGTTTCGGATCGGGTTTCTTGAATGTGTTTTTGCTGACGTGCCTCACCGACCTGGCGAGACTTTTTCTCATCCGAGAATACAAGGAACTGATCACCAGCTTGCGGTACATCATTTAAGCCTGTAATTTCCACGGGAGTGGATGGTTCAGCCGACTGCACACGTTTCCCCTCGTCATTGACCATTGTCCGGACACGGCCAAATGTACTGCCGACAACAACGGAATCACTGACATGCAGTGTGCCATTCTGTACCAGCAAGGTAGCAACAGGTCCTCTTCCTTTATCAAGCTCGGCCTCAATAACTGTTCCAAATGCGTTTGCCTTAGGATTAGCTTTCAACTCTTCCATTTCGGAAACAAGCTGAAGCATCTCCAGAAGGCTGTCTATTCCCTCATGTTTGAAGGCAGCCATGTTGACAAAATGGTATTGCCGCCCCAGTCTTCCGGAATCAATTCGTATTCCGTCAGTTCCTGCATGACGCGGTCCGGATTTGCCCCTTCTTTGTCCATCTTGTTAACAGCAACAATGATCGGAACTTCGGCGGCTTTCGCATGATTAATTGCTTCAACCGTCTGTGGCATCACACCGTCATCTGCCGCGACAACGAGGACAGCAATATCAGTTACCTGAGCACCACGGGAGCGCATGCTCGTAAAAGCAGCGTGACCTGGCGTATCAAGAAAGGTCAGTTTCCTTCCATCGTTTTCCACCTGATAGGCACCGATATGCTGTGTAATTCCGCCAGCTTCTCCTTCTGTTACCTTCGTATGGCGGATAGCATCAAGAAGTGTTGTTTTACCATGGTCAACATGACCCATAATCGTCACAACTGCAGGACGTCAACTAATTCCGCCTTATCATCCTGATCACGGTATTTATCAAAATCAGTGTCTTCCAGAATAATTTCTTTTTCCACTTCAACACCAAATTCATCACAAATCAATTCGACAGCATCATCATCAAGATCTTGGTTCTTGGTAGCCATGACACCGAGGAACATAAGTTTTTTGATAATTTCCGAAGCCTCTTTATTCAGCTTGGCTGCCAATTCCTCAACGGTCAGTGTTTCACTGTAGGTGATTTTCTCCGGTGTTTTTTGACAGGTTTTGGCGCTGTGTTGGTATTGTTGTTTCTGTTGTTACGTTTATGCTGCTGATTCTTGTTCTGCCGTCCCTTTTTCTTTTGCTGATCCTGGCGCTTTTGATTGCCGCCCTGTTTCTGCTGTCCCTGCGGCGCTTGCTTATTGTTCGGCCTTGTTTGTTTCTGCTGTCCTTGCGTCACTTGTTTCTTATTAGCATTTGAATTTGCTTGCTTCTGCTGTTCTTGTGACGCTTTCTTTTTATTCGGGTTTTCCTGATTTTGGTTATTTGATTTTTTATTTGTTTGTTGTTTGTTCATACGCTGTCCGCTTTCATTTTTATTTTTATTGTGGTTCGAACTGCTGATTTGCTGATTATTGTTCCCGGGTTTACTTTTAGTTCCGTTCCCGTTTGATGCGAATTTTTATCCAGTTCCACGATTGTGTCAATGGAAATAGTTGACATATGGTTTTGACATCCACATCTAAATTTTTTTAATTGCTGGATTACTTCTTTACTGGTTGTGTTATTCTGCCTTGCATATTCATATATGCGCATTTTGCTCATACATCCACCCCAAAAATTTTCACCCTAGCAGCGATTGGATTTTGGCTGCGAAACCTTCATCCAGTATTGCTGCTGCCACTCGTTGGGATTTCCCGATTGCATTTGACAGTGTTTCTCTGTCATCCACAAAAGCAAATGGCACCTCATAGGTATGGCATTTATTCATGAGTTTTTTGTGTGCGGGGTCCAATATCACTTGCCAGCAGAACGAGTTTTGCTCTTTTCTGCCGGATATCTTTTACGATTGTATCTTCCCCGATGGAACACTTCCCCGCCCGGTAGGCGAGTCCGACTATATTCAGATAATTATTTTTCATTTATTTTACCTTCCGCGGCTTGTTTCAGTTCGGCATAAAACAACCGGATCGATTTCGGCATTCAGCTGCCTGCTGAGAAAATCTCCCTTTTCGGCTTTGGCAATGACTTCCGGATCGGCCGAAACATAGGCACCGCGCCCATTTTTCTTGCCGGTGAGGTCGACAAATACCTCACCTTCCTTATTACGGACTACCCGTATCAGTTTCTTTTTTTGGTTTCATTTCATTTGACACAATACATTTGCGCAGTGGTGTTTTCTTTTTTTTTAACCATTGGACTTCCCCCTTATTCAAACAAGTCTTCCTCGTTGTCAGAATAAGCATCATCATCACTAAAGTTCATCGGAATCATCATCTGTTAAAAGCCCTTCTTCGCGTGCTTCCGATTCGCTTTTGATATCAATTTTCCATCCGGTCAATTTGGCCGCCAGGCGGGCATTCTGACCTCGTTTGCCGATGGCCAGTGACAATTGATAATCCGGTACAATTACCGTTGTTGCCTTGTCTTCCTCATCCACAAGAACGTCTACCACTTTGGACGGGCTTAGGGCATTGGAAACATAAACAACAGGATCTTCTGACCATTCAACAACGTCAATTTTTCACCTTTCAGTTCATCGACGACGACTTGTATCCGCTGCCCACGCTGTCCGACACAAGACCCAACTGCATCAATCTCCGGATCATCGGCATGAACTGAAATCTTGGAACGGTCACCTGCTTCACGGGCTACTGATTGTATTTCCACAGTACCATCATATATTTCCGGCACTTCCATTTCAAATAAGCGTTTCAACAACCCCGGATGGGAACGCGATATATAAATCTGTGGCCCTTTACTTGTGTTCTCCACTTTTGTGACAAATACCTTTAGTCGGTCATGCACGTAGTATTCTTCAGTCGGCATTTGCTCCGATTCAGCAAGTTTCGCTTCAATTTTTCCGAGATTAACATAGACGAAACGCGGATCTTTACGCGATATGATGCCTGTCATCACGTCTTCCTCACGGTCAGCATACTCACTGAAAATCACACCGCGCTCTGCCTCTCGGACGCGCTGCGTAACAACTTGTTTGGCTGCCTGGGCCGCAATTCGTCCAAAGTTTTTTTGGAGTCACTTCCACTTCAATAACATCATCAGCCTCATAATTCGGATCAATCTCTCTTGCTTCATCCAGGGATATTTCTTCAAGATTGTTTTCGACCTCATCCACCACAGTTTTGCGTGAAAATACCTTTAATGAAGCTGACTCCTCATCAATATCAACACGTACGTTTGAAGCAGATTTAAAGTTCTTTTTATAGGCGGAAATAAGGGCTGCTTCCAGTGCCTCCATCAATATATCTTTATCTATCCCTTTTTCCTCTTCCAAATAATCAATGGCATCAAACAATTGACTGTTCACTTTCGTTTCCCCCTTTACAATGTGACCGCTAATCTTGCTTTTGCAATCTTGTCGTATGGTACTTCTGCAATCTTTGTCCGGGTTTTGACTTTATATTCAATGGCGGCTGTTTCACCATCAAATGTCTTTAGTGTTCCCTCATATTCCTTTTGACCGTCTATGGGTTCATAGAGTTTGACATACACATTAGATCCTAGATTTTTTGGAAATCGTCTTTTGTTTTCAACGGGCGCTCGACACCTGGTGATGATACTTCCAAAAAATAAGCCCCTTTAACAGGATCAGCCTGATCAAGCTTTTCACCCAGCTGCTCGGAGACGATTCCGCATTCATTGATATCAACACCGCCGTCTTTGTCAATATAAACACGCAGGAACCAGTCCTTGCCTTCTTTCACATATTCAATATCAACCAGTTCCAGTCCCTTTTCCTCCAAAATGGGTGCTGCCAATTCTTCGGTAGTTTTGATTACATGGGAACTCAACAAAATCCTCCTTTATTCAATTGTAATTATTTCCTAGTATGGACCATCATACACTTTTCATTGCACATAGACTGCTGCTTCCTGCATCCAGAATCCCTTTATCCCTAAAGTGTTCCGAAAAACATGGAATGAGATGCTATGATAATATAAACCCCCTGCCGGAAGATGTGGCAAGGGGGACAGTGTGGAAGTCAGCAGTATGAATAAAGAGTGGGGGGCTCCCACTCTTTAACTGCACCGTATCATTACGTACCTTTAAAACTATAGCATATGTACAATAATGATGCAAGAATTTGGTTGTTACGTCTCTTTGCGGTTTATTCAAGAACACCCGCTGATGCATTTTTATTATTTTCTGCATTCAAATAGCCATCCAGTGCTTGTTGCAATGTTCCTTTCGTTTCCACATTCTGACCAAATTTTACATCTAAATCTACCATATTCTGCACGATTTCCGGTCGTAAACCAGTAATCACAGGTTTACAGCCCATCATTGAAACTCCGTCCAGTAATCTCATAAAAGTTGAATTGCTTCCATTTCCATATCTGCAATTCCGGACAGATCCATTATTAATGTCTGTACACGCCGCCCACCGATTTCAAGCAACACTTTCTCTTCAATAATGTTTGCCCTATTTCTGTCCATGGATCCGATTAACGGCAATATGCTTATCATTGATGTGATTGGGATAATTGGTACCGATAGATTTTCCACCAGTTTTCGCTGGTCTTCAAGCTGTTTATCTTTAAAGGAGGAATAACTGATAAAAATCCATTTAGAAACTTATCAATCAAATCATTTACTTTATTTTCCATCTGGTAGAATTCATCACGGCTGTTTATTTTTTCATTTATCTTGTCGTGTTCATAAAGAAAATCCCATAGTGTTCGGCGTATTGCCTGAATCCACTCAATTTTCAGTGCGAGAGTAAGTGAGTATTTTGCCCAGGCAATACCTTCCTGCTCTGCAAACTCCTCTACTTCCTGCTCTTTTTCATCGACAACAAACAGAACTAGTTTATGCGCATTACGCAGCAGATTAATATTCCCGATCAGCTGAATTTCCTCAATCTTACCGCGAACATTTTTCGCCTCACAAAGCAATTTGTCTTCAAAAACCTGCTTGTTGCAGGTAAGAAACTCTCGGATTGATTGATTATGTCCGTTCGTGAATTCCAAATTACCACTTCCCTCTGTGATTTCTGGTATTGAGAAAACAGGCTAATTTTAAAACAAGGCCCTTTTCCATACATCACTGTTTTCCAGTACAGTTGATGTAAACTGCGACACAAGTGCTACGTTGATTTCCACTCCGGGCAGTCGCTTTCCGCGGGCACGGCTTCAGCCTCCTCGCGGAAAACCGCCGCTGCGGGGTCTTCAGACACGTGCTGTTCCCGCAGGAGTCGACTGCCCTCCGTTCCAATCAACCAACACAATAGAGATTTAATCAAGCAACAAATAAATGTATGAACGCACAACACTAGCGGAGGAAATACACGGAGACTCCTGTGGGAGCAGAGGCCTAGATGAGACCCCGCAGTGCAAAGCACGAGGAGGCTCATCAGTCGCCCACGGAAAGCGAAGTGTATTTCCGTAGCGGTGGTCTAACACTCATACAAAGTTGTGTCGCATTTTATAGAAACTGCCCAGTAAGATTTCATTATCATCCCTGGAAATAACAATGATTGTTTAGAAAACAGCCTAGAACAATGACAGCTGGTTTTTTCGGCCATTCCATCGAGGCAGCCATGGTTGTCCAGGTATTCCAGTACTGTTTTTGAAATCTTACTGCGCTGGCGGAGATCCTCTTTGGAAAGGAACTCGCCGTCTTGCCGAGCATTGACAATATTGATGGCCGCGTTTGTTCCAAGTCCATCCACAGCATCAAACGGTGGAATTAGTGAGTGACCATCAACAATAAACTCGGACGCTTTCGATTGATACAAATCTACCTTTTGAAATGAATAACCGCGTTCACACATCTCCAGCGCTACTTCCAATACTGTCAAAAGACTTTTTTCTTTTGGCGACGCATCGTTCCCTTGTGCCATAATACCTTCAATCCGCTGTCTAATCACATCTGAACCTTTGATCATCGTATCCAGCTCAAAATCGCCGGCACGGACAGAAAAGTAAGCAGCATAAAAGTAAATCGGGTAGTGCACTTTGAAATAGGCAATCCGAACTGCCATTAAAACATAAGCGGCAGCGTGCGCTTTCGGGAACATATATTTAATCTTTTTGCATGATTCAATATACCAGTCCGGCACCCCATGCTTTTTCATTTCTTCTATCCATTCATCTTTAAGCCCTCTGCCTTTACGAACATATTCCATGATCGTAAAAGCCATGGATGCTTCCAGTCCCTTATGCAGAAGATATACCATGATATCGTCACGGCAACCGATAACATCAGGCAGTTCACAAATACCATCATTAATTAGCTGTTCGGCATTTCCAAGCCATACATCCGTACCGTGCGACAACCCGGATATAATGACAAGTTCAGCAAATGTATTTGGCTTTGTATCCTCCAGCATCTGACGGACAAATCTTGTACCAAACTCCGGAACACCAAGGGTACCTGTCTGGCAATTAATCTGTTCGGGTGTCACACCAAGTGTTTCCGTCCCTGAGAAGATTTTCATCACTTCTTCGTCATCGGTTGGAACTGTTTTTGGATCAATTCCACTCAAATCTTGCAGCATGCGTATAACTGTCGGATCATCGTGCCCGAGAATATCCAGTTTGAGCAAATTGTTATCGATGGAATGGAAGTCGAAATGTGTTGTTTTCCATTCACTATTCCGGTCATCCGCAGGGTATTGGATTGGTGTAAAATCATAAATCTCCTTATCTTCCGGGACAACAATGATTCCGCCTGGATGCTGGCCTGTTGTCCGTTTAACACCGGTACACCCCTGAACAAGCCTGTCAATTTCTGCGTTTTTGTACACGAGCTGTTTATCGGAAGCGTACCCTTTCACATAGCCATACGCTGTTTTCTCTGCGATTGTCCCGATAGTCCCTGCACGGTAAACATTCTCTTCACCGAATAACACTTTCGTATAATTATGCGCTCTTGGCTGGTATTCTCCCGAGAAGTTCAAATCGATATCTGGCACTTTGTCCCCTTTAAACCCTAAAAAGGTTTCAAATGGAATATCTTGTCCATCTTTTGTCAAAGGGATTTCGCAGTTTGGACAGTTTTTGTCCGGAAGATCGAAACCGCTGCCGACCGATCCATCTGTGATAAATTCATGATAATGACACCCGGTACATACATAATGGGGCTGCAAGGGGTTCACTTCTGTTATCTCAGACATCGTTGCTACCAATGAGGAGCCGACCGATCCGCGCGACCCCACCAGATACCCATCATCCAATGATTTCTTCACCAGCTTATGCGAAATAAGATAAATAACAGAGAATCCGTGACCGATGATACTGGACAGTTCTTTTTCCAGCCGGTCGGTTACGATATTCGGAACAGGATCACCATAAATGGATTTGGCCCGATTATAGCAGAGATCCCGCATTTCCTGGTCCGCCCCTTCAATTGTCGGTGTGAAAAGACCATCTTTTACCGGGGACAGATCCCCAATGCTGTCCGCCAATGCGTTCGAGTTGTCAACCACTATCTCTTGCGCTTTATCTTCGCCAAGAAAGCGGAAGCATTCCAACATCTCATCCGTTGTCCGGAAAGGTGTATCAGGCAAGGTTTGTCGATTTAGCGGATTCCCGGACTGGGATGCGATTAAGATTTGCCGGTATATTTTGTCATGTCCCTCCAAATAATGTGCGTTACCGGTTGCGACCACCATTTTATCCATCCGTTTACCCAAATCTGTCAGTTTTGATATAATATCAAGAATTTGTGCTTCATTCTGGACCAGTTCCTTTTCAACCAAGTGTGCGTAATTGGATGGCGGCTGCACTTCAATATAATCATAGAATGCGGCAGCTTTCTCTGCTTCATCTGCGGATTTCTGCATCATGGTTTCAAACACTTCACCCTGGTCACAGGCTGATCCGACAAGAATCCCTTTACGGTGCTTCTGAAGCAGGGAACGGGGGGATTCTTGGTACACGGTAAAAATAGTCCACGTGTGCTGCTGAAACCAGTTTATAGAGATTTTTCATTCCTTCGTCTGTCTGTGCCAGCAGAATGCAATGGGACGGGCGAGAGCGTTTGTACGCGTCCCCTTCACCCATGTGATTGTTCAATTGCATATGATTGGTGATGTCCTTTTTCAAAAGTCCCTGCACCAGTTTCCACAATAAATACCCGGTTGCCTCAGCGTCATAAATGGCACGGTGATGCTGCGTGAGCTCAATGTCCAAGTGCTTACACATCGTATTCAGCCGGTGGTTCTTCAATTCCGGATATAAAAACGTGACAACTCCAGCGTATCAATAACAGGGTTGGCTGTTTTTGCATAACCGATCCGCCGAAAGCCCTGGTTCAGAAAACCGATGTCAAAACTTGCATTGTGTGCAACCAGAATACAGTCATCCATCCATTCATAAAAATCCTTTAGCACCTCGTTCACTTCTGGAGCATCCTTGACCATATCATCCGTAATGCCGGTAAGATCAGTTGTTGTCTGTGATAATGGATGATGCGGATTAGCAAATGATTCGAAACGGTCAATAATTTCGCCTTGATGTATCTTTACTCCGGCTAGCTCGATAATGGTGTCATAAACAGCTGACAGCCCTGTCGTTTCCACGTCAAATACAACATAAGTTCCATTGTCCAGCTGTTCGTCACTTTCATTATAGGCAATGGGAACACCGTCATCGACAAGATTAGCTTCAACGCCATAAATGACTTTAACGCCATGTTTTTGCCCTGCATCATGCGCTTCCGGAAATCCTTGCACGCCGGCATGGTCCGTAATTGCCACGGCTTTGTGGCCCCAGGATGCTGCCTGTTTAATAAAGGCGGATGGTGACATAACCGCATCCATTTGGCTCATTGTCGTGTGCGCATGAAATTCTACACGTTTTTTCCCCATCGGGAGCAGAGTCTTGTCGTGCTTCCACTTTTACTTCATGGATATCATTCGCCATCATGGCCAACTCATTTGTGTACATGTCTGTCTGAATGCTTCCCCGTGCCTTAATCCACATTCCTTCCGTCAGCAATGTGAATTTTCCGGCGTCCTCATCGCCCTTGGAGAACATTTTGATTTGAAGGGAATCGGTATAATCGGTGATCTTGGCAATCAGTAGGCTTCTCCCAGAACGAAGCTCGCGGATTTCCGCAGAAAACACATAGCCCTGTACAGTAACACGGCGCTCTTCGTCTTGTATGTCTTCCATTTGCATCGGTTCATCCTGAATGTTATACCCGAGCATGAGCGGTTTATTCTGTTCACCAGTTTGTTTATCTTTATCCCGCTTTTCCTTTTCCTGTACGGTTTTCATGACAAGCTCCTGGTCTTCCTTCGCCTTTTGCTCCCGGAATTTAGCCAACTCTTCTGCTTCTGCTTCTTTTACTTCAATCGCAATGGAGAAAACTGGGGCACCAACCTTTTTGCAATAATCCTGAAAAGGCTTTTCCAGCCGTCTCTTCAGTGCATTTCCCTCTGCCTCATTCCTGGCAGTCAAGGATATTTTTTGATTCGTTACACGTGGCGTCTGATCAAAAACAAGGTCTTTATAGGCCGGTGATAGATCTGACACGGATTGCAGGAAGTTTTGCCAATACCCACAAATTGTCTCAGCATCTGTATGATTATCCTCTGTGTATATCGTTAAGTCAACATATGCTAATGGAGTGAACGTTTCCTTCAATTTGGAAAAAGGATCGAATAAACCTCTGCTGGCAGCAGCTTTCTCACTTGTATATGAAAGTGCCATGTTTTTGTCTGTTTAAGGACTTCCAATTTCAACAGCCGGCTTCATGAAAATGATCATTGGCATATGTTTCCGGCATGCTGATCTGCTGCAGCAGCAAACCCATTTTTTCACTTGTTGAAATATCCATCATGTTTTCCCCCTGATTCTGTTCAAAAAAAGCGACCCTAATTTGTGGAACCCTTGCCACGTGTGCTGGACAAGGGTTCACAACGAATGCATGGTTCCTGTTATTGCGTGTTCAAAAAGGAGGATAAAAAGGACCGAGAATTTCGAGGCGACGTAGTTTCGAGCAACGGAATGTATGCATAGAGATACATGAGTAGCGGAGAAACAAGTCAACGAAGAAATTCGAAGTGTCATTTTTACCGGACTTTTTGAACAACCTTTTATTAGAAAAGCCGCTGGATATCATTCCATGTCACAACAATCATCAATAGCATCAATAGCGCAAGGCCAATAAATGAACAATTCCTTCTTTCTGCGGGTCTACAGGTTTACCCCGGACGGCCTCAATACCAACGAACAGCAAACGGCCTCCATCAAGTGCAGGTATCGGCACCAAATTGATGATGCCCAAATTAACGCTCAAAATGGCCGTCCACATCAGAAATGATATAAACCCGGCCTGCACCACCTGGTCTGTTGCGTCATAAATTCCTACAGGACCGGAGAGCATCTCAATCGAATACTGCCCGGTTACGAGCATTCCTAAGTTGGTCAGAATCATCTTTGTCGTGTCATACGTCTTCTCAAAACCGAATTGGATGGTTCCGGCATACGATTGTTCAAATGCCCGCTGAACGCCTACTTGTCCAATGGTAATGCCCTGCCCCTCGAGTTTATCTGGTGTGACGGTCAAGGTTTCTGTGCTTCCATTACGCTTTACCGTCATATCCAGTTCTTTCCCAGGGCTATCTTTGACGATCTTGTCGAACTCATCCCATCCAGCAATGGCATTGCCTTCAATTCTTACAATTTTATCGCCCTTCTGAAAGCCCGCTTCTTCAGCTGGACTTCCCGACACGATGCCGTCAACCAATGCTTTGTCTGACGGGACCCCCTGGATGAGGCCCACAATGAAGAAAATAACAATTGCCAATAAAAAGTTCATCATTGGCCCGGCAAATAACTGCATCGCTCTTTTGCCGGCACTTTGGAAGCAAATTGACGGTCGTAAGGAGCAATCTGTGTTTCTTCCTCATCCATGACAAAGAAAGCCTTGCGATCAACCGAAAACCGTAACTTTTCACCCTCTTCATCCGGTTCATACCCTTCAATGATTAGCTGGTGGTCCAGATCAGCATGTTCTACCTCAATGACTCTCGCATCCGGATGTTTGGATTTGTGGTTAACAATTATTTTTGCACATTATCTTCCGGGTTGAATTCAAGGCCAATATGCTGGCCTGGCTTCAGCTCAATTATTTCCGGGTCATCACCGGCAACCCGTACATATCCCCCAATCGGAAGCAGGCGAATCGTATACACGGTTTCGTTTTTGGTAAACGAAAATACTTTGGGCCCGAAACCAATGGCAAACTCACGGGCAAGCATTCCTGCCCGTTTCGCGAAAATTAAGTGGCCGAACTCGTGAATAAATACAAGCAGGCCGAACATGATGATAAACGCAATAACTGTGGTCAAAAGAACCACCTTCCTTCACTTAGTGGGGTGTTTATAGTTGTCATAGGCATAACAAAACCTTTCTTCCTATTTATGAGAAAAATTGGATGAAATGCAAAATCGGCAATACAAACAGTAAACTGTCCAGCCTGTCAAGAATACCTCCGTGCCCCGGCAGCAAATTCCCGGAATCCTTCACACCGTAATACCGTTTAAAGGCTGATTCTACCAAGTCTCCAATTTGGCCGAACACAGATACCAAAACGGTGACAGCAACTACAACCATCATATCATTTTGAAATGGGTGAACCATATGGAAAGAAATCCCAATGACGCAGGCCAGTAAAACACCGCCAATAGCACCCTCAACAGTCTTATTCGGGCTAATCTCAGGCCACAATTTGCGCCTGCCAAAAGCACGTCCGAAAAATAAGCGCCAGTATCCGTAGCCCAGATAACCAGAAGTACATACAGCAGGTTGGTCAATCCCTGAACATTGGTGCCCGCATCACGGGTTTCAATCAGATAGAAGAAGCCCATGCCCACATAAATGAAAGCCAAAAGAATAAACCCTGCATCGTCAAAAGCAAATTTGTTTTTGGCCATAACCGTATATGCCAGCAGGAAGAGAACAATATCATGATGATTTCTGATTTCCCCAGCCCTGGTAATACAGCTGCAGGGTCATTAAGCATCAATAGCCATAACAGTATGATTGCCAGCAAAACAGGAATATAATAACTGCCGATTTTCCGCATGCGGATTAGCTCTATGAATGCAATGGCTGCAAGCAGGAAAACAAAACCCGAAACGTCACACCGCCAATCAACACAAATGGAATAAATATAATAAATGCTAAGATTGCTGTCTGAATTCGCTGTCTCATCTATTGTTCAACACCTTATACGCCCCCGTAACGCCGTTTCCGCTGCTGATAATCATGAAGCGCGTCTTTAAACATTTCCTCGGAAAAGTCCGGCCACAGCACATCCGTGAACCAGAATTCGGAATAAGCAGCCTGCCATAGCAGGAAATTGCTTAATCGCTTCTCCCCGCTTGTCCGGATCAACAAATCAGGATCCGATAATCCATTTGTATAAAGATAGGCCGCAAACGTCTTTTCATCGAGGGAATCAAGCTTCAATTGATTATCATCAATGTCAGCAACAATTCGCCTAATCGCTTCCATGATTTCGAATCTACTTCCATAGTTTAAAGCAAAATTCAATAATAATCCATCATTATCTTTCGTTTTTTCCTTGGCATAGTGAACAGCTTCTTTTGTATGATCCGGGAGCAGCTCCAACTCACCAATCGTTTCAATCCGGACGTGTTCTCAATCAGTTCGGGCAAATAGATATGTAAAAATTCTTTCGGCAGCCGCAGCAAGTAATCAACTTCTGAGTCCGGTCGTTTCCAATTTTCGGTTGAGAACGCATAAAGGGTTAAAATTTCAATATGAAAGGATACAGCCGTTTTCACTACATCTCGTACAACGTCCATGCCTTCTTTATGGCCAGCAATCCGCGGCAGTCCTCTTTTTTTTTTGCCCAGCGGCCATTCCCATCCATAATAATGGCGACATGTTTCGGTATCGTATCAAACTCGGATTGTTCTTTCGGTTCGGGTTTCTTTTTAAAAAAGGAAGTTTCATTGACATAATTTGTCCTCCGATATCGTCTATGCCCTGTCTTTCATTAAAAAGGGCCCGGGAGTATTGTGAGCAGTGGCGGGCCAGTATCACATAAAAATGTGAATACTATCCCTATCCTATTAGAATGAATCATCATTATATCACTATAATCGGTTAATTTTTAAAACATTTCATTGAAACATCAGGAAAACAAGGCTTTTGTTAATCAAACCCTTGTTTTAC
Organism: Lentibacillus juripiscarius JCM 12147; assembly: GCA_001311805.1. The sequence goes on from BBCA01000026.1 coordinate 22,032, forward strand.
TGATAGTTCAAGGAAATGCATGTAACCGCACTTGCTGCTATAGAAACAAAAGCCCTCTTCTATAAGAGGGCTATAGTTCCTTATTTGACTAGTCCTTCATTTCTTTATACTTCTAATATTTCTTTTTCCTTCTCTTTGACAAGCTGATCAATTTTATCGATGTGTTTATCTGTTTCTTTCTGTACATTATCCTGCTCTTTTTTCAAATCGTCTTCTGTCAGGTCGCCATTTTTTTCTGCTTTCTTAAGCTGATCATTCGCTTCACGCCGCACATTCCGCACTTGCACACGTGACTCCTCCGCGTACTTCCCAACAATTTTCACCAGCTCTTTGCGGCGTTCTTCCGTGAGAGCGGGTATATTTATCCGGACCACATTACCGTCACTCGACGGAGATAGGCCAAGATCAGCCTTTTGAATTGCTTTTTCAATATTTTCTATCGATGACTTGTCAAATGGGGTAATGACCAAAAGCCGAGCCTCCGGTGCAGAAATGTTGGACAGCTGATTAAGCGGTGTAACTGCACCATAGTAATCAACATTTACACTGTCCAAAATAGCCGGATTTGCCCGACCAGCCCTTACCGTCGCCAAATTCTTTGAAAAAGCCTGTACAGCCTCTTCCATTTTACTTTGCATGTCCTTGACTATATCATCAGCCATTATTCGTTCCCCCTTATCATTGTACCAATTGGCTCACCTTGCACAACGCGTCGAATATTGCCTTTTTCCATTATCGAGAATACAATAAGCTTGATATCATTGTCCATACACAGTGATGAAGCTGTCGAATCCATTACGCCGAGACCTTTGTTCAGCATTTGCATATAGGAAATCTCCGTATACTTCTCAGCTTCTGTGTTTACTTTTGGATCATCTGAATAGACACCATCCACATTGTTTTTAGCCATCAGGATCACTTCTGCTTCAATTTCTGCAGCCCGTAATGCAGCTGTCGTATCGGTTGAGAAATAAGGATTTCCTGTGCCCGCAGCAAAAATGACAACACGTTTCTTTTCAAGATGGCGGATTGCTTTTCTCCTTATGTAAGGTTCCGCAACTTGACGCATTTCTATGGATGTCTGTACTCGGGTTGGAATGCCGCCTTTTTCGAGGCTGTCCTGAAGTGCCAGCGAATTCATAATGGTTGCAAGCATGCCCATATAGTCAGCTGTAGCACGATCCATGCCCATTTCGCTGCCAACCTTGCCGCGCCAGATATTACCGCCGCCGACAACAACGGCAACTTCCACACCAAGTTCAGCAACTTCTCTGACCTGTGCGGCAATCGACTGAATCACTTGCGGTTCAATTCCATAGCCCTGGTTTCCGCTTAAAGCTTCTCCACTTAACTTTAACACAATTCTACGGTATCGAGCTGTTGTCATAACTACCTCCACCTGAACGTTTCATATTGTCTGCAAGCATCCATAAAGGTCTGAAAACTTGTTTTAGTTCCGTGTTCAAAAATGAGGATAACCGGACTTTTTGAACAACCTCTTTAGTGAAATAGGGAACAGCCATCCCGTTGTTCCCTATTTCTATTTCAATCTTAGTTATTCATTTGATTCATAACTTCTTCGGCAAAGTTCTCTTCGCGTTTTTCCATTCCTTCGCCAACTTCATACCGGACAAAAGTTTTCACAGATGCATTTTTGCTTTCAACGTATTGCTTCACTTTTTGGTCAGGGTCTTTGACAAAATCCTGCTCAAGCAGACAAATCTCTTCGAAGAATTTACCAAGGCGACCTTCAACCATCTTATCCACGATGTGCTCTGGCTTGCCTTCATTCATTGCCTGTGTCTTCAGTACTTCCCGTTCACTCGCAACTTCCTCTTCTGGCACTTCATCACGCGAAACATAACGGGGGCTGACAGCAGCTGCATGCATGGCAATGTCTTTAGCTGCGTCTTGATCGGTGGATCCTTCCAGCAATGTCAGGACGCCGATGCTCCCACCCATATGAATGTATGCTCCAAAGGCATCGTTATCTGTTTTGTTCAGCAGTGTGAAGCGACGAAGTGAGATTTTCTCACCGATTTTGGCAACAGTGGCATTAATATACTTCTCGACAGTTTCACCGTCACCATGAAGTTCTTGCTGCAAAGCTTCTTCAACAGTTTCCGGTTTTTGCTCGACGATATGTTTTCCTAGTTCACTAAGAAGAGCCTGGAACTGATCATTTTTGACAACGAAGTCCGTTTCACAATTCACTTCCAAGAGAGCTGCTGTATTGTTGTCCATTTCAATGTGAGCAGCACCTTCAGCGGCAATGCGATCTGCTTTCTTAGCCGCTTTTGCCATACCTTTTTCACGCAAATGTTCCATTGCTTTGTCGAGATCTCCGTCTGTTTCCTGAAGTGCCTTTTTGCAGTCCATCATGCCGGCACCTGTTTTTCACGCAGTTCTTTAACCAGTTTCGCAGTTATTGCCATAGTTATTCCTCCTTCAGATCTTGTTAAACGTTTGTACTTTCTTCAGAAAATTCAGCTTATCGCTAAAGGGATTCTTAGTAGGCATCCTTGGCTTTCCTCGAAGCCCTTATGCTTTGGAGTGCAAGTCGCAGCAAGAAAGTATTCACACTTTATTAACTGCTAAAAAGGTGATAAAAGGCTCGCATCCCCTTATCACCTGTCCTTTCACCTTTTACGTATTATCTGTTTCTGATTCTGACTCTGCTTCTCCGGCAGCTACCGCCTGTTCTTCCGCTTCTGGTTCTTCTGTTTCTTCACCTTGTTTCACTTCAAGAACAGCATCCGCCATTTTGGAAGTCATCAGTTTCACCGCACGGATCGCATCGTCGTTTGCAGGGATGACATAATCAATTTCATCCGGATCGCAATTGGTGTCAACCATGGCGATAATCGGAATGTTTAATTTATGAGCCTCCGCGATTGCAATCCGTTCTTTGCGCGGATCAATAACAAACATAGCGTCTGGCAGATTATCCATCTCTTTGATTCCACCAAGGAACTTAACGAGACGGTCTTTTTCTTTCAAGAGATCAACAACCTCTTTTTTCGGAAGCACTTCAAACGTGCCATCCTCTTCCATGCGTTCAATATCCTTCAGACGGTTAATACGCTTGCGGATTGTCTGGAAGTTTGTCAACGTGCCACCCAACCAGCGCTGGTTCACAAAAACATGCCTGAACGGGTTGCTTCATCCCGGACAGAATCCTGTGCCTGTTTCTTCGTGCCGACAAAAAGGATGGAACCACCGTTTGCAGCGATATCCCGCACGTAGTTGTAGGCTTCCTCCACCTTTTTAACCGTTTTTTGCAGGTCAATATGTAAATGCCGTTGCGCTCCGTGAAGATATATTTCTTCATCTTCGGGTTCCAGCGGCGTGTCTGGTGACCAAAATGTACACCAGCTTCCAACAGTTGTTTCATTGAAATAACTGACATAAAATATTCCTCCTAATGGTTTTTCCTCCGCTCAAGCTCATCTTTGCATAAACACCATTACCGGAACAACGCTCAGCAGCTGTTCAAAGGGCTTTCCGTCCCTCGCTTTTAAAGCGTCATTACGTTTCAAAAATGGCACCAAATACACAAATCACTTGGCGTGTGTATTCCAGTGTGTTCACACAAAAAGCAAACACAGTTTTACACCAGAGATAAATATACCATAACTATGATAACCTATCAAGCATTATTATAAGCATTGTTTTGTAATTTTATAATCAGTTCTGCTTATGGAGATGCCTGCCTATGGTGATGTGGCAGCTTCCAATGAACGGATGCGTATCGGCTTCCTGAAACATAGAAGTCCTTCAGCGGCAACTGACGCTCCCAAATAGTGATGAACGATGCCGCATTTATACGGATGATGATTAAAGATCTACTTTAACTTCATAAGCCTGTCAGACTGGCTGATAATATCCATTACCCGAACTCCGAAACTCTCCTCAATGACAACGACTTCCCCTTTTGCAACTAATTTTTCGTTGACAAGTATATCGACTGGTTCCCCTGCCAGCTTATCCAGTTCAATAACCGAACCAGCAGACAGTTCAAGAATATTCTTAATCGTTTGCTTCGCATGGCCAAGTTCAACGGATACTTTTAGGGGTATATCCATAAGCATATCGAGATTACGTTTTTCACTTTGATTCAAACTTATCTGTTCCAGTTCAGAAAACGTTGCTTGCTGGATACTCGCATCTTTTTGATTGATATTATCGCCAATATATTGTGTGTGTTTTTCTTCTTCGTTCTGTACATTTGCTGCGCGCGCCCCTTCTTCCGCTGCAGTTTTGGACGCTGTTGTATGTTTTGTTTCAGCCGTTGTTACTGCCACTTCCGGTTCCCCGTCCTGTTCATACGTCGGCCACGTCTCTTCATCCTCTTCTCCCGCTTTCAGGAGTGCATCGATATCATCCTGGGATAACTTTCTCTCATTCATTTTCGTCTCCCCTTTTCCATTCTTTCAGCACTTGAACAGACAGCTTGTTTTTATGGGTTCCAGGCTGCACATAAAATTTCGGCCGGTCATTCACTTCCATTAATAGCGGATCCTCAATTGACTGGTGTAAAGCAATCACGTCATCACTGTCCAAAGACAGCAGCTGCTGGAGATTGATGGTCGTTTCACCGAGCAGCACTTTTGCATCCACATTTGCAAGCTGAATATTGTTCGTCAATTTTTCATATGCCTCAGGGTCCCTTTCTTTCGCTGTCGTCTGCATCCGATGGTGAACAGTTAGATTCGGGATAATCGGTTCCAGTACAAAATGCGGGATGCAAATATTAATCATACCGCTTGTTTCACCAATCGTCGTGTTAAGCGACACAACGATCACCGTTTCATTCGGTGATACCATCTGTAAAAATTGCGGGTTCACCTCAAACTCTTCCAAAACTGGGTCGATTTCACTGATGGAAGACCAGGCTTCCCGAAGATTAACAGCAGCTTTTTCAAACAGCTGTGACATCAGCATCGTTTCAATTTCCGTCAGATTCTCTATTTTGTTAATGCTGCATCCCTTTCCGCCAAGCACCCTGTCCAGCATACCGTAGGCAACATGCGGGCTGACTTCCATCAAAACTCTTCCATCAAGCGGCCGGGCACTGTAAATGTTCAGGATGGTCATCTTCGGAACGGAGCGAATAAACTCTTCATATGGGACCTGGTCCACCGATGCAACAGAAATATCCACGTGTGTCCGCAGCTGTGCTGAAAAATACGTAGTCAATAATCGCGCATAATTTTCATGTATTTGTGTCAAGCTGCGGATTTGATCCTTTGAAAACCGCAGTGCCCGCTTAAATCATACACTCTCACTTTTTGTTCTTTTTCCTCTTGCTTCAATTCCTCGGCATCCATTTCCCCGGAAGATATGGAGGATAACAATGAATCGATCTCATTTTGCGAAAGCACTTCATCTGCCAAAAAGCCTTACCTCCCCATTGGTGCACTTGTATCGCGCTATTGTAAGATGATACTTATCATATAACGTCGGTGATGGAACCATTTTATTATTCCAGCTGCACTACATCTTCCAAACGGCAGTCCCGTCTTTATTTTAGAAAGGTCTTTAATTATTTCGTTTATATATATATATGTTCATGATAAATGCTAGATAATGATATCATCTCCTCCGCCACGAGCGATTACGATTTCACCTATTTCTTCCAAGTAGCGGATGACACCGACAGTTTTTGTCTGTGCTTCTTCGACATCACGCAGGCGGACAGGTCCCATGTACTCCATTTCTTCCTTGAACGCCTTTTCCGTCCGCTGCGACATATTATTAAAGACAATTTCCTTCACTTCATCACTGGCAACTTTAAGGGATAAGCGGAGGTCCTCATGATCCACTTCCCGAATAACTCGCTGGATTGCACAGTTGTCAAGGACCACAATATCCTCAAAAACAAACATCCGTTTTTGATTTCTTCTGCCAGTTCGGGGTCTTGTATTTCCAGCACATCCAGAATAGTTTTCTCTGTACTACGGTCCACCCCTTTCAACACTTCAACCACAGACTGGATACCTCCGGGCTGTGTATAATCCGCTACCGACGATGACAATTTTTGTTCCAGTGCCTGCTCCACCTGACTGATAATTTCCGATGAAATTGAATCCATGGTGGCAATTCGTTTAGCAATTTCCGCCTGTATCTCCTGCGGAAGTTCGGATAAAATCTGACCGGACTGTTCAGGGTCAAGATACGACAAAACCAGCGCAATTGTCTGCGGGTGTTCGTTCTGGATAATATTCAGCACCTGATGTGGATTTGCTTTTCGGGCAAAGTCAAAAGGCCGCACTTGCAATGATGCGGTAAGGCGATTCATCATCCTGTCCGCCTCCTGGCCACCAAAAGCCTTAACCAGCACTGTTTTCGCATAGCTAATTCCGCCTTGCGTAATATGATCCTGTGCCAATGCAATCTGGTAAAACTCTTCAAGCACATTTTCTTTCATATCTGATTCCACTTTTTAATAGATGAAATTTCCAGACTTAGCTTTTCGATCTCTTCTTCTGTTAAATGTTCATAGACTTGTGCAGATACATCGGGACCGAGCGAAATTAACAGAATCGCTGCTTTCTGTTTTCCAGTGAGCGTTTCCTGCCGTGCCATAATCCTTTCACTCCTTAATCATCCGCAATCCAGCTTCTCAGCAATCTAGCAAAGTCTTCCGGATTGTCTCTGGCCATTTTTTCCAATTGTTTTTCATGGGTTATTGCTTCGGATACTACGTCTTTCTCCATTCCGGGTACTTTTTCTTCAGTTTGAGAAGGCGTGTCCACTTCCGTTACGGTTTCTGTTTCCTGATTTCGTTTCCGGCTGCGCAACAGCAGAACCGTCAGTAAATGATAATCACGAGCAATGCTGCACCTGCTGCGTATAGCCATATATGGACTGCTGGCGGTGGAGGTGATGGTGGCCCTACCGTCTCGCTTAATATCTGGCTGACTTCCTGTAGTGATAAGTCATTGTATAAAGGAGCGAACTTAGAATCAGCAGAAAGAAATAGAATGACCGCAAGCAGGGCAATACCTAATGCCGCGGAACCGATGAAGATTCCTTTTTGTCCTTTCGTGCGTTCAGTCCAAAAGGAAGCTGCCGTATTTTTAATTGTTAATAGTTTTTCCTTCATATTTTATCCCGCCAAATTCCAAATCTTTAATGCTGACCTTTTTTACTTCATTCAAAATCTGACTTTTAAACAGTTCCGGCTAAATTTGCATACGCATAGTCTCGTTATATGCATCAATGACCTTTCGCCGCACTTATACGGATGTTCCCAGTGTAATACTTGCTTTTGTGCCGTAATCATTACATTATGCAAATTATCTATCCGACCTTCATCAGCGCTTCCGTCTTTTTATCCGACATCGTTTGTGTATCATTCACGTGGTCTATGGCAGTCTGAAACCCATCTGCTGTGCCTTATGGGGTGTTACAGGCTATTTCATTAGTCCGGAGTAAGCATGGCAGGCTGTATATGTATTCCATTGACAAGCGGATTCATATCGTGTATACGAACATTTTAATTTAAATAGATTACAAAGTCTATCACGTTACGACACTTTTCAACTTATGAAAATGAATTGGTTACAAATAACTAAGACTTTTGACTCTTTTATTTACTCATTTTTACAAAATCTTAGATGAATTTGCTTTTTTAGTTAAATGAGAAGCGGCACAATCTTTTTAATAACGGTGAGAAATCATAAAAAAACAGCTATCTGATCGGATAGCTGTTTTTTAATACTACATGCAATTGTTGGTTTATTATTTGGAACGAAGCTTTTCTAGCTCAACAAGAAACTTGTCATTCAATACTTTGATGTAAGTTCCTTTCATACCAAGGGAGCGTGATTCAATGACCCCAGCACTTTCCAGTTTTCTTAGCGCATTAACGATAACGGATCTGGTAATGCCCACCCGATCAGCGATTTTACTGGCTACGAGCAATCCTTCACTGCCGTTGAGTTCTTCAAAAATGTGATCGATTGCTTCCAGTTCACTATATGACAGCGAACTGATAGCCATTTGCACGACAGCTTTGCTTCTTGCTTCCATTTCAATTTCTTCCGTTTTTTCATGCAATATTTCCATTCCTACCACAGTAGCACCATACTCGGCTAACAGCAGGTCATCATCGCTGAAGCTGTCGGACAATCTGCTTACACTAATGTTCCAAGCCGTTCACCGCCGCCAATAATCGGTGTAATTGTTGTCAGGCCGTTTTTGAACAATTCACGGTTTTCTTCCGGGAATGCCGTATACGGACTGTCAATTCCAAGGTTCGCAGTCGTTTCATTAAAATTGAACAACCCTTGTGTATATTCTTCAGGAAACTGCCTTTCTTCAAGCATCGACTTCATACGCTCATTTTCAATTTCCTGGTTAATCGCAAATCCGAGCAGCTTCCCGCGCCGACTGACAATAAAGATATTCCCTTTAATGGCATCCCTTAAAGTTGCCGACATGTCATTGAAGTTCACTGACTTTCCAGTAGTTTTCTGCAGCATTGCATTAATTTTTCTTGCACGATCTAAAAGTTCCATAATGTTTTGTCCTCCATTTCGTTCCATTCAATTTTTTAAAGAATGAATTGACTTAAATCTTTGTCTTTTATAATAGTACTTAGCTTCTCATCCACATAGGAATCCGTAATTTCGATTGTCTCCATATTAATGTCAGGAGCCTCGAATGACAAATCTTCCAACAGTTTTTCCAGGATAGTGTGGAGCCGTCTTGCACCAATATTATCTGTCTCCTGATTCACTTGAAGAGCAATTTCTGCCAATCTATTTACAGCTTGGTCGGTAAACACAACATTTATACCTTCTGTTTTTAATAATGCTGAATATTGTTTCAACAGCGCATTCGATGGTTCTTGCAGTATCCGCTTAAAGTCATCAATGGTCAGTTTATCAAGTTCCACTCGAATCGGGAATCTTCCCTGCAGCTCCGGTATCAGATCAGATGGTTTTGCTGTATGGAACGCACCGGCTGCAATAAACAGCATATGATCTGTTTTCACCGGACCATGTTTCGTGACGATGGTTGACCCTTCTACGATTGGAAGGATATCACGCTGCACGCCTTCACGGGAGACGTTTGCGGAATTATCCTGCTTACCGGCAACTTTATCCATTTCATCAATAAACAGAATCCCTGTCTGTTCTGCACGTGTGATAGCCTCTTCTGCCGCTTCGTCCATGTCAATAAGCTTTTGGGCTTCCTGCTGAGTCAGTACTTTTCTCGCTTCCGACACCGGCAGTTTGCGCTTTTTCTTCTTCTTCGGCATGAACTGGCCTAGTGCATCCTGCATATTCATGCCCATCTGCTCCATTCCGGACCCCTGCAGCATATCAAACATGGATGCCTGCTGCTCCTCTATTTCAATGGTCACTTGTCTATCTTCCAATTCACCCATTGCCAGCTGCTGCTCCACCCGTTTCCGTTTATTCCGGATATCTTCATCGTTCGCGGATGTTTGATGGTCCTGTTCGTCATCATCATCCTGGGCAGAAAACAGCATTCCAAACGGATTTTTCATATTGTTTTGTTTTTTCTCTTGCGGGACAAGCAGCTGGACAAGTTTCTTGTTTGCTTCCTGGCCTGCTTTATCCTTTACTTCTTCCATTTTCTCTTCCTTCACCATACGGAGGGCCATCTCTACAAGGTCCCGCACCATCGATTCCACATCACGGCCAACATAGCCAACTTCCGTAAATTTTGTTGCTTCCACTTTCACAAAAGGGGCACGGACCATTTTCGCCAATCGTCTGGCAATTTCCGTTTTACCGACCCCGGTCGGGCCGATCATCAAAATATTTTCGGAACAATCTCATCTCGCAGCTGCTCGTCAAGTTTCATGCGGCGATATCTGTTTCTCAAAGCAACGGCAACTGATTTTTTGGCATCTGACTGGCCAACGATATAGTGATCAAGCTGATCAACGATTTGTTTTGGAGTATAATGAACTCCCATGAACAAAAGCCTCCTAACTAATCAAGTACCTCTAACGTAATTTGATTATTCGTATAGACACAAACTTCCCCGGCAATTTCCAAAGCGGCCCTGGCTATCGCTTCAGCAGTCATATCGCTTGAATGCCTGACTAAGGCCCTGCCAGCACTGAGGGCAAAGTTTCCGCCCGAGCCGATAGAAAGAATGTCATCATCCGGCTCAATGACTTCTCCTGTTCCGGAAACAAGGAACATCTTTTCTTTGTTCATGACAATAAGCATTGCCTCCAATTTGCGGAGAACTTTGTCACTTCGCCATTCCTTCGCGAGTTCAACGGCCGATCTGGCAAGATTGCCGTCAAATGATTCCAGTTTACCTTCAAATTTCTCAAACAATGTGAATGCATCTGCAACCGAACCGGCAAAGCCTGCCAGAACTTGACCATTGTACAGCGTGCGAACCTTTTTGGCGTTGTGTTTCATAATGGTTGCATTTCCCAGGGTGACTTGCCCATCCCCGCTCATTGCACATTGTCCATTATGCCTGAGAGCAAATATCGTTGTCGCATGCATTTCAGTCGGCATACCTATCACCTCTTTAAAAGGGTTATCAATCTGTTGCCCGCGGATGACTGTTCATGTACACACTCCGCAGCCGATCTTTTGTCACATGTGTGTAGATTTGCGTCGATGTCAGATTCTCATGTCCCAAGAGTTCCTGTACAGTTCGGAGGTCAGCACCTTCGTTCAGCATATGAGTAGCAAATGTATGCCGCAGTTTGTGCGGGTGCACATGTACTGTCAGGGCTGCACTTTCGACCATTTTATTCAGAATGACACGGATGCCCCTCGCTGTCAGTGCACCGCCTCTATGATTCAGAAACACAGCGTCTGTAGGTGCCGATGCCTTTTCAAGCAGCTTTCTTCTGCCATCATTTATGTATGTTTCAAGTGCAATTTCCGCAAAAACGGCCGAATGGAATATACCGCTCTTTGCTTCCTTTCCCTTTAACGAACATGGTTCCGATGACAAAGTCTATATCCGAAAGCTGCATGCGCTGGCATTCACTGACACGAATGCCGGTAGCATAGAGCGTTTCAATAAGCGCCTGATTGCGCTGGCCAATCGGATCACTCAGATCACTTACATCAAAAGTTTTTCTAGCTCCTCCATATAGAGGAAGCCAGGAATAGGTTTTTCGGCCATAGGAAGGGTAACATGAAGGAATGGATTGCCATGCACTTTGTTTCCCGTTCCAAAAACCTGAAAAACTTTTTAGACTGGAGATTTTCCTGGAAACGGACCTTCTCCCCAATTTTCTGTCATACAGGGCAGTCAAAAAGGATCGGATAACCCGGTAATCGACATTTTGAAGGTCATCTATCCCTTCCTGATGCAAAAATCGACTGAAAGATTCAAGGTCATCCGCATAATACGTAACGGTATATGGTGAAGCATTTTTTTCAATCTGCAAATACTCCATGAATGCTTTGCTCGACTCCGTCAATTGATCCACGATTTCACCCCGCTAAGCAGCGAATAAAGCATACCATAGATAGCAGTGAAAGGCAATAAACTTAACAAAATTGTAACAAAATTCTGAAACAAGTTCAATCCAGTCCATAAAATTAAGTAACAATTCCCGCGCCAAGCACGATTAAAACGCAGTCTGAATGCATCTGTCAAGTAAATTACCTTACCGATGCGCAATTATATCGGTTTCCCCTGAAATAGTCAATAAATACGAATTGAATTATCAAAAGAGTTTTACAAGTAATCTGCTATTCGTGTGTGTTCACAAACGAGGATAACCGAACTTTTGACAATCTCTATTAGCATACATTATGGTATTATTCCCCGTTCAGAAACTCTTCAAACATTTCAGCATTAGAAAAACTCGCCACTCGCCCGTCTTATAGCGAGTGACGAGGTTTTTCTTATAAGGTCATCCATAATCTATAGTTTCGGACGTTAAAAAAAAGACCGCCAGAAGTAGCGCGGCCGTCAGTTACCTTCACTTTCTCTATAATCACAATTCGTACATTGCACACGTGATTCTTTTTGTTTTCTTCTCCACCATGAATGATCCGCATTTTGGGCATGGCCTGGAAATAGGTTTATCCCATGAAACAAATTCACACTCCGGATACCGGTCACAGCCATAAAATTTCCGGTTCTTTTTGGATTTCCTTTCCACAACATCGCCTTTTTGGCAGCTGGGGCAGGTAACACCAATTTTCTTGAGGATTGGCTTTGTGTTCCGGCATTCCGGGAAGTTGGAGCAGGCCATGAACTTACCATATCTTCCCATTTTATAAACCATTTCATGTCCGCAGTTCTCACACGTAACGCCAGCAGGTTCGTCCCGGATTTCCACTTTTTCCATTTCTTCTTCTGCTTTTTCCAGGCGTTTCGAAAATCGCCATAAAATTCATCCAGCACTTGGACCCATTCCGCTTTTCCTTCTTCTACAGAGTCCAGATCTTCTTCCATTTTGACAGTAAAGTCAACATCAATAATTTTCGGGAAAAATTCTTTTAGAATTTCGGTCACAATTTCGCCCAATTCCGTTGGGACAAACCGTTTATTGTCCAGCTGCACATACCCTCTACGCTGGATGGTATCCAATGTCGGAGCATACGTGGACGGCCTGCCGATCCCCTGCTCTTCCATTGTTCGGACCAGTCTTGCTTCTGTGTATCTTGGCGGTGGCTGTGTAAAATGCTGGTTTGGTGTAATTTCATTCGCTTCAATAATCATGCCTTCCGTCAATTCCGGCAAGAATTTATTTTCATCTTTTTTCTTTTTATCGTCTGTTCCTTCCACATACACTTTCATGAACCCCTTGAACTTGACTTTTGAGCCAGTTGCCCGGAATTCAACCCCATTATTTAACAAGTGTACTGTCATAGTGTCCATGACTGCAGGTGCCATCTGACTGGCCAGGAACCGCTCCCAGATCAATTTATATAAACGAAACTGATCACGCGACAAAATTGGCTTCAGTGACTGCGGATCACGCATGACAGAGGTGGGCCTTACTGCTTCATGGGCATCTTGGGCACCTTCCTGCTGTTTTGCTTTTTTGGAAAAGCCGAGAATTTTTACCGTAGTTTTCTTCAATATAGGTTTTCGCTTCCTGTTTGGCCGTGTCGGATATACGAGTGGAATCCGTACGCATATATGTGATAAGACCAGTGATTCCGCCTGCTTTCTTGCCCAAGTCGATTCCCTCATACAATTGCTGGGCAACCATCATGGTTTTCTTCGCTCGAAAGTTCAATTTACGGGCTGCTTCCTGCTGGAGCGAAGATGTAGTAAACGGTTTGGCAGGATTACGCTTCCGTTCACGCTTATTTACCTTATCAACTGAAAATTTCTTTCCGTCCAGTTTTCCTGTAATGGCTTTTACATCGGCTTCTGATTTTAGTTCTTGTTTCTTACCGCCTACCCCATAAAATGCTCCTTCAAAAATGTTCCGAGTCCTTTTGAAAATCAGCTTCAATGGACCAATACTCTTCCGGTTTAAAATTTTGGATTTCTTTTTCCCGGTCGATAATCATTTTTACGGCGGTGGACTGGACACGTCCTGCGCTCAATCCCTTTTTAACCTTTTTTCCATAATAATGGACTTATATTGTAGCCCACAAGCCTGTCAAGTACCCGTCTTGCTTGCTGGGCATTCACTAAATCATGGTCAATCGATCTAGGGTTTTTAAATGATTCTTTAATGGCATCTTTCGTAATTTCGTTAAAAACGACACGGCATTCAGAATCTTCGTCAACATTCAATGCATATGCTAAGTGCCAGGCGATTGCCTCCCCTTCTCTATCGGGGTCTGCTGCAAGAAAAACCTTTTTTGCCTTTTTAGCGGCTGATTTTAAGTCTTTTAAGACATCCCCTTTGCCGCGAATCGTTATATAATTCGGTTCAAATTGATTATCCGGATCAACAGCCATTCGACTTTTCGGCAAATCGCGGACATGCCCCATGGATGCTTTAACTTTGTATTTTTTTCCTAAATAACGTTCGATCGTTTTTGCCTTTGCCGGCGATTCCACGATCACGAGATAATCTGACATGTGTTCTCCTCCCAGATGAGGATCGCATTTCGAATGGTAGATATTGCAATTCCTCTTCTAAATTGGAAATCTTCACTAATCGTAAATAGTTCCATTTCGTTTGTCAACTATGGTATGTGCTTATTCGTGTTTATATGACCCAATGAGATTCCATTCTTTTCCAGTCTTCGGCAATATCTGCCGTACTCTGTACCAGTTTCGCCCCATCCTGGATCATTTTATTGCAGCCTTTCGTATGTTCAGCTAGCGGGGATCCAGGCAGTGCATAGACATCACGCCCCTGATCCAGCGCCTGATCAACTGTTATTAACGTGCCGCTCCGTTCAGTGGCTTCAATGACAAATGTTCCAAATGAGAGTCCGCTGATGATTCGATTTCGCTCTGGAAAATGATAGCGTTCCGGTGGCGTGTTCGGAGGGTATTCGGTCAGTACTAACCCGCTGGCCGCGATTTGCCTGAACAATTGCATGTGCTTTTTGGGTAAATATAATCAAATCCACTTCCCAGTACAGCAATGGTTCTTCCACTACTGTTCAGAGCCAGCCGATGTGCATAACTGTCAATTCCCATGGCCATGCCGCTAACGATGACCCATCCCTCTTGAATGAGTGGCAGCACATACTCTTTCATCTTTGGCATTGCCTCATTTGATGGCTTCCTTGTACCAATGACACTAAGCATAGGGTGAAGGGTCAATAAATCTATATCACCCATGGCATATAATACGAGCGGCGCATCTTTAATTGTTTTTAACACAGGTGGATAGATATCGTCAACTATGGTTATCATTCTGCAGTATGTCAGCTCATGCTTGATTTGTGTTTTCAGGCTGGGATTTCGGAGATCCGAATGGAACAGGGCTGCCTTTTTAGGTGGTAGTGAGAAGAATTGACTAATGTCAGAGGATGAAAGCTTATAGATGGATTCCAGAGTGCTATCATGACGGATAAACTTTCGTATTGTCCTGCGGGTAATGCCACGGCATCGGGAGATATGAATAAGCCGTTTGCGAATTTTTTCCAATTCACCACTGCCTTTCTAAATTTTATTATGTGCCTGTCCGATAGGCGGAAAAAATGATATAAGAGGAACCCAGAAGAAAAAAGCTCCCGGGTCCCCAAAATGACAATTAATGTGTCTTGCATTTCTCTTGCAAGCCATTTTCTTTCAGTACATCAATCATGGTCTCACCGATGTCTGCCGGTGTAGCAGCGGTTTTAATGCCGGCATCGTTCATCGTACGAATCTTTTCTTCAGCCGTTCCTTTCCCGCCTGAAATGATCGCACCAGCATGACCCATACGCTTTCCTGGAGGTGCAGTTGCTCCCCCAATAAAGCCGACAACTGGTTTATTCATGTTTGCCTTAACCCATTCGGACGCTTCTTCTTCAGCTGTGCCGCCAATTTCGCCAATCATGACGACGGCTTCTGTTTCCGGATCTTCATTGAAAGCTTTTAGTGCATCAATAAAGTCTGTCCCATTGACAGGGTCCCCACCGATACCAACGGCAGTCGTTTGACCATAGCCCGCTTCTGACAGCTGATGCACGGCTTCATACGTTAATGTGCCGGAACGGGAGACAACACCAATGTGTCCTTTTTATGGATGTAGCCCGGCATGATACCGATTTTACATTCATCAGCAGTGATAACGCCTGGGCAGTTTGGTCCGACTAGACGTGTTTTCTTGCCTTCCATAGCGCGTTCACTTTAACCATATCCATGACCGGAATATGCTCGGTAATGCAGATAACCAGGTCCAGCTCAGCATCAACAGCCTCCAAAATTGCATCAGCTGCTGCCGGGGCCGGAACGTAGACAACAGATGCATTCGCACCAGTTGCATCAACGGCATCCTGCACCGTATTGTACACTGGAACACCTTCCACTTCTGTTCCGCCTTTTTTCGGTGTGACACCACCGACTACTTGTGTGCCGTATTCAAGCATTTGTTTTGTATGGAATTTGGCAGTTCCGCCAGTAATTCCCTGGACAATAACTTTTGTATCTTTATTGACATATACACTCATTTTCGTCCGTCCTTTCTACATATGAACTATCCGATAAATTCTGTGTGCAGCAGCAATCTCAGCACATAATTATTTTACTGCGGAAACAATCTTCTCCGCACCATCAGCCATCGATCCGGCAGATGTGATATTTAAGCCTGACTCATCAAGAATTTGTTTACCCATTTCAACGTTTGTCCCTTCCAAACGCACGACGAGCGGGATATCAAGGCCTACTTGTTTGTTGCTTCCACAACACCTTCCGCGATGACATCACATTTCATAATTCCGCCGAAAATGTTGACAAAAATTCCTTTTACATTTGAATCGGACAAAATGATTTTGAATGCTTCGGTAACTTTTTCTGCTGTCGCACCGCCGCCAACATCCAGGAAGTTCGCAGGTTCGCCGCCATAATGTTTGATAATGTCCATCGTTGACATTGCAAGACCTGCACCATAACCATGCATCCGATATTACCATCCAATGCCACATAGCTCAGATCATACTTGGATGCTTCGATTTCTTTCTCGTCTTCTTCTTCCAAGTCGCGCAACTCGACTATGTCTTTATGACGGAACAATGCGTTATCATCAAAATTCAGCTTGGCATCCAGTGCCATGACTTCCCCGTCACCAGTCGTTACCAGTGGGTTGATTTCAGCGATGGAACAGTCTTTTTCTACAAAGACATTATAAAGCCCAATCATGAATTTCGCGGCTTTACCAACCAGTTCATCAGGAATATTGATATTAAATGCCAGTCTGCGAGCTTGATAGCCGGACAGTCCGACAACAGGATCAATCACTTCTTTAAATATTTTCTCCGGTGTTTCGGCAGCCACTTCTTCAATTTCTGTGCCGCCTTCTTCCGATGCCATCATGACAACACGGGAAGTAGCACGGTCAAGGACGAGGCCGACATAATATTCGTTCTTAATGTCACAGCCTTCCTCAATCAAAAGCCGTTTTACTTCTTTGCCTTCAGGTCCTGTCTGATGTGTCACCAGGTTTTTGCCTAAAAGTTCATTCGCATATGTACGCACATCATCCGAATTTTTGGCAATTTTGACACCGCCGGCCTTACCCCGTCCGCCGGCATGAATTTGCGCTTTTACAACGTTGACGTCACCATTTAGTTTACTGGCAGCTTCTACTGCTTCGTCAACCGTATATGCCACATGCCCATTCGGGACACTTACGCCGGACGCACGCAAAATATCTTTGCCTTGATACTCATGAATGTTCATCTTTCATCCTCCCATCAAATTTCACTGCATTCCCATTGTATAAAAACAACTGATTTCACAAGAAATAGCGATTTATGACAGATGATGCCTGATCATCCCTATAATCGACCATTCGATAAAAAAGTGTTATTAAAATAAAGGCTGATTTCTAAAAGATTGTTGCTTTTTGCGTCACTCTCTCTAGAGAATGAAACCTACTTAACAATTTCCATAAACTGCGGCACAGGGGCAAGGGAGATTTCCGCTCCGGGCAGTCGCTTTCACCACAGGGCATAAGCGCGACATCTGCTCAACCTCACGCTTTTCGCAGTGTCTTCTTTACCGCGGGCACGGCTTCAGCCGGCTTCAGGAAAAGCGCCGCTCAAAGTCCGTGAGAAGGCTTCTCAAGGCCAAAAGCCACCTAAAAGCA
>BBCA01000027.1 GCA_001311805.1 Lentibacillus juripiscarius JCM 12147
ATCCCGAGCATGAGGAGGCTCATAAGCCGATCTGGGCAAAGAAGACACTGCGAATGCGCCCAAAGGAAGCTTGAGCAGATGTCGCACTTGTACCCGGAATGATGAAAGCGTCCACCTGAAGTGGAAATTAAAGACAACAAACTTATTGTTCGTATTTTTAAGGCAGATATCGAATTATGAAATTCGCTTAGCCTAAGAAAACAATAAAACACCTAAAAATAGAGTGCTAAAACCATTGCGATTTAGCACTCTATCTGCATTGTTATATACGGTTTTCCCTACAAATATGACCGGATATGTATCAATCAGGTCCGCATACCAAAAATTTCTTTACTTTTTGAAACATTCCCTTCTCGTCTTCTAGGGACTGTAATGGAACTGTTTCCCCCAAGATACGCCGGGCAATATTCCTGTACGCGATAGATGCTTTCGAATTCCCCTGAAGCGCTACAGGCTCCCCACTGTTTGATGCCTTAATCACCTCATCATCATCAATAACAATACCGACAAGATCAATGGATAGAATTTGGATAATATCATCAATATCCAGCATATCCCCGTTTTTCATCATATGATTCCGAATACGATTGATTACTAGTTTTGGGGGATCAATCGTTTCATTCTCCAGCAAGCCAACAATGCGATCTGCATCCCTGACACTTGATTTTTCCGGTGTTGTGATAACAATTGCCTTATCGGCACCCGCCACAGCGTTTTGGAACCCTTGCTCAATGCCTGCAGGACAATCAATAATAATATAATCATATTCTTGTTTCAATTCACTGATAATGGTCTCCATTCCATCCATCGTGACGGCTGCTTTATCACTCGTTTGAGCGGCAGGTAAAAGAGACAGGTAATCAAACCGTTTATCCTTGATTAATGCTTGTTTGAGTTTGCAGCGTTGTTCAATAACATCAACAATATCATAAATAATCCGATTTTCGAGCCCCATGATAACATCAAGATTTCGCAGGCCTATATCTGTATCGATCAGGCAGACTTTTTTCTCCATCAGAGCCAGGGCAGTACCAATGTTTGCAGTTGTCGTGGTTTTACCTACCCCTCCTTTACCGGAAGTGATTACAATTGCTTCACCCATTAAGCATTCTCCTTTCAAACCCGCTTATATCCTTCCGTTTACGCGAAAGAATCTGCAGCCGGTCAATCACGATTTTATCCTGTTCCTCATCAATAAGTCCGCACTCCATATAGACGCCTTCCGAATCATAATCGGGAGCCCGACTGATATAGTCAGCAATACGGAGCTGGTTCGGCTTCATGTAAGATGCAGCAATCACCGCATCACGGTCACCATTTGCACCAGCGTGCGCGATTCCAAGCAGATTGCCCATAACAAAACATTCCCTGTTGTGATTACTTTTCCGCCAGGATTCACGTCCCCAACCAGTAATAAATCACCGACATATTCCAGCACCTGACCGGATCTCACTATTCGATTGACCACCTTCATTTCACTTTCTTCTTTCCAAGTTAAAGCTTCATCCCGGTGAACGACATTAGAATCAAATGAATGGATGGAGAAACAGTTTTTAGCACCTATTAACTCATTCAGCTGTTTCTTCTGCCGGTCATTCAAATAGCGGTCTCCCAATTTGACCGTCACAGGGACTACAGGTTCATCCTTTTTTGGCCTGTATTCAGAGAGCTTGTCACTAAGCTCTTCTAAAACATCCTCAAACGAACCGTGATCGTCAATAAATAATGTTAAACCATCTTTTGTACCTTTAATTGTAATCATCTGTTTCGAATCAAGCACGTTGCGTTCACCTCAATAATTCACCTTGACATTACGCACTAAAAGGGGTTGTTCAAAAAGTGCGGTAAAAAATGACACTTCGAATTTCTTCGTTGGCTTGCTTTTCCGTTCCTCATGTATTAAAAGCATACATTCCGCTACTCAAAGCTGCACCGCCTCGAACTTCTTGGTCCTTTTTATCCTCCTTTTTGAACTCCCACTAAAAGTATCCAGAGCCTCCGGAGAACCGTTCCTCTTTCCATTTAACAAACCGGCTGGCCAGGAGCGGGTATAGCAGAAGAAGAAATAATCCATTTGCAAGAGCTGTTGGAAGCATCCGGAATATCAAATAATCGCTCCACACCACTTCTGATATGCCGGCAACAGAAAATATAATATTGATAAACACATCAGTAAGTGCCACACCTGTAATGCTGAGTAGCATAGCGGCAAAAAATTAGCATGCAATACTTTGGCCAACCCATGGATCAGGTAGACAACCAGAGCATAGCTGAACATATAAACACCCAGTACCCCTGTATAGACAACATCAATCAAAAAGCCGAAAATAAACCCATGAATGACGGATGCGTAGGTGTCTTCCCTGTCAAAGAAAATAATCTTTAGGATTAGAAACACCAGCACCCAGTGGGGGACAAGCTGCACGTCACTTTCAACAAGCGAAAATGGAAGCAAATCGAGTGCTACACCTTCCAGTACAAGCAGCAGAAAAAGCAGAAATGGAATCACTATCCGGCTCATGACGTTTCATCCTTCCCGGAAGTATCATCACCAGATTGGTCACGGTCAACGACGATGACATTATTAATTTCATACATGTCCGCCACTGGTTTGACAAAGGCAGTCCTTGTAAGTCCATACTGATCCGGCTTGACCTCCTCCACCTTACCAATCGGCAATCCTGAAGGGAACACGCCACCCATACCGGAAGAAAGAACCAGTTCGCCTTTCTTCAAATCCTTATCAGACTCCTCAATGATCTTAAACACCAGGTTGCCTGTTTCTTCATCATAGCCCTCAATCATGCCAAAGATATCCTTATCTTCTTCACGGGCTATCGTTGCTGAAATCCGGCTGAACTGGTCAAATCCTGAAAGCAGCTTGACTGTTGATGTAAATTCAGAAGGGGTTTCAACTTTCCCAATCATTCCCTCAGATGTGATAACGGCCATGTTTGCCCTGATGCCATCCTGCTTTCCCTTATTAATGGTCACTTGATCCATCCACTGTTCCGGTGATCTGGATATGACGGAAGCCTGAATCGGAGTATAGGAACGAATAGATTCTGTTTTTTCCAGCAGCTCACGAAGCTCGTCATTCTCTTCCTCCAGCTTCTGGACTTCATAAAACAGACTTTTGTATTCAGCTATCTTCTCCCGTAACAATTGATTCTCATGGTACGTATTTTTAATATCACCAATATTGTCAAAAACTGTTGTAACATAATCCACTGGTGTATGTACAATGCTTTGTGTCCATCCAACAGTATCCTTGATGAATTGCTCAGCAGTTGTCAGGTTCTCCCTGTCCCGTAATGAAAACCCAATCATAGCAACAAGTACGATTAATCCTATTAAAAGTATGAATAATCTTTTTTCTGGAAAAATGACATAAAAACACCTACTTATTCAAACATGGACCGGGAAGATACATTCGGATGGGACCTGAAATGCTGAATGTACTCCAATGATTTGCCTGTTCCATTTGCAACGCTTTCCAGCGGGTCGTCCGTTACAAATACAGGCATTTCCGTTTCATCACTGATGATATGGTCAAGATTCCGAAGCAAGGATCCGCCACCAGACAGAACGATTCCGCGATCCATAATATCAGCAGCAAGCTCCGGTGGGGTTTTCTCCAGTGTGTCCTTCACCGCCTCTACAATCGATTCGACAGTTTCACTCAGAGACACAGCAACCTCCCTGGAGGTAATTGTGATCGTCTTCGGAAGCCCTGTCAGCAGATCACGTCCTCTGATATCCATTTCGACATTTTCCGTCACTTCACCGGCCACACCAATATCCATCTTAATGGATTCGGCTGACCGTTCACCAATCATCAGATTATAGTGTTTGCGGATATAGCTCGTGATGGAATCATCCATATTATCACCTGCCGTGCGGACAGATTTACTTGTCACGATACCGCCCAGCGAGATGACGGCGACTTCCGTTGTTCCTCCGCCGATATCAACTATCATGCTTCCTGTCGGCTCCCATACCGGAAGTCCGGCACCAATGGCTGCAGCAAATGGTTCAGCAATCGGAAAGGCATCCTTTGCACCAGCTTGTTTCGTCGCATCCACAACCGCCCGTTCTTCTACCATCGTAATTCCGGATGGGACACAAATCATGACGTTGGTTTTTTAGCAAACAGGGACCTGTTGCGCATTGCTTTTTGATAAAATATTTCATCATAACAGCAGTTGTATCATAATCGGCAATCACACCATCTTTCAAAGGCCGGACCACTGAAATATTACCAGGTGTCCGCCCAATCATATTGTGTGCAGAACTGCCGACCGCTTCAACTTCACCCGTTTGGATATTTTTAGCCACAACAGTCGGTTCCCGCACAACAACCCCCTTGCCGTGAACAAACACAAGTGAATTTGCGGTACCTAAGTCTATTCCCAAATCCTGCGACAAGCTGAACTTTCCCAAAATAATCTTCCTTTCCCCAGCTGCAATTCATTTATTATTTCTGCCGTTTTTATCATTAACTGACAATATGTTCTCTATCCAGTTTGCTCTAATGGTCTATTTTAAACATCTTCTATTACAAAGTAAATGATAGTATGCATAGAAAGCATAAAAGCGCCAATCTCAATCAGGGGCTGAAAACTGGCGCTTATTTGTAACGTCTATTTAATTATACGGGAAAAATCGAAAATTGGATAGTGTTATAGATATCCTTTTTCCTTCAATGAGACAAATTTCCTGTCACCGATAACCAAATGGTCCAAAAGTTCGATACCAATCATTTTCCCTGATTCGGCCAGCCGCCTTGTCACGTGCACATCTTCCTGGGAAGGTGCGGGATCTCCTGAGGGGTGGTTGTGTGCGCAAATAATGGAGGCTGCTGATCGCTTGACAGCTTCTCTAAACACTTCACGGGGATGTACAATAGATGCATTCAAACTTCCAATGAAAATTGTCTGCCTGTGGATAATCTGGTTTTTCGTATTTAAAAAAGGACAACAAAATGCTCCTGATTCAGAATACGCATTTCTTCCATAACATAATCCGCCCCATCTTCCGGTGAACGGATTACATATCTGTCGCTTTGTTTGAACTGATTCATCCGCCTCCCCAGTTCCATGGAAGCAAGCAGCAAAACTGCTTTTGCTTCGCCTATTCCCTTAATCGCGGTTAGTTCTTCCATGGTTGCATCTTTTAGCAGATGAACCCCTTCAAAATGCATTAATACCCGATTGGCCAACACCATAACCGATTCATTTTTGTTCCACTTGCAATCAAAATCGCCAGAAGCTCCTGATTTGCCAAATGACTGGGGCCGAATTTGACGAGCCTTTCACGTGGCCTGTCTTCTTTTGGAACATCTTTGATCATAATCGACGACGATTCCATGCACAGTCCTCCCTTAGCTAAGATACAACTATCGTACTGATTTAGCTTCGGGTGAACAACTGGCCAAAATGTCATTTTCACCAGCTGGAACATGCCAAAAATAGTATTTTCTCCGGCTGAAAATAGTATTTTTAGCAGGGCTTTACAGCAGAAAACGCAATAATACGCATTTTCCCATAAAATTTATTTCCTGTATAATCAGTCTGAAGCCAGTTGGTTGAACTGCTCCCAAAGACGTAGGAGCGACATGTGGTCCTGCCATTTGTCGGCTTGTCCCATTTGCTGATACTCTTCCTTCACAGAAGCTGTTAAGTCAGCTATATTTTGGGTTCTTCGGAATGGTATCAACCACTTTCTGCCATCCTTCAGCAGACAGACTACTTCCTTTACTGACAGAATCCAGTGCAGAGTTCCACTGTGTCTGGTACGTCTGCAGCCATTCCTTTTCGTGTTTTTGAACCTGGATTTCCTTTGCTGATGCCGTCCATTCCTTCACATAAACTTCCAGACCCTGGCCAGTAATTTCATCTGCCAGCGCGGCTGCCTGATCCTTCGTATTAGCAATTCCTGCGAGGACATAAAAGTAGTTGCTTTTTCCCAGGCCATGGCTGCAAATCCTTTTGCTTGAAGGTCTGTGCCATTTCATCCGCGTTAGCCTTTTCGCCGAATTTCCCAGCCTGCAGCACGAACGCGGTTTTCGATTCTATTGCCGCAGGTGACGCTGCACCGTCTGTCTGTTGACTTCCCGAATTATCCGCATTGGATCCGCTATCCTCATCATCGGCTACCAGCGCAGAATCGCTTTGCTGGCTCATACCCTTATCAATGTCTACGAATAAATGCAGCATAAAAACCTAGGAATGACCCAATGATAAGGGCTGATGCAGATGCAAGCAGAAATGGTTTGAACGGTTTTAGCCTGGATTTGCGACTGAGAAAATAGCCGTCCTCTCCTTCATCACTCTCTTTTCTGATCAATTCAGGTATATCAGAATCCTCGATGGCTGCTGCTTGCTCTTTGCTGAATTCCTTAATCGAGTACTTTTCATCCGCATTGGAATGATTGCGTTTCTTCCTTTTTTGGCCATCCAGCCAAACAAATAGTTTCTTTTTACCCAAACCGATTCCCCCCCATGTGCCAGTTTAGTCAATCCTAGCATATGGACAATAAAAGTAAGACGATTATTGTCAAACTTTCAAAAAAACTTTCAACATAATACAACATTCAGATGTCTATCCCATTGTGGAATGTTAGGACGTCTGCAAACCTTTGTAGACAGCCACCCGGTTTCTTCCCTTTCTCTTGGCTCCCATATACATAGCCCTGTCCGCATGCCGGAAAAGCTCACTTGGTGTTTCACAATGTGTCGGATACGCTGCAACACCGACACTGACCGTAACCTTGACTGTGGTTAACTGTTTATCACCGGAAAGATGGTTTTGGGTGTAAAAAGGCTCATCCGAAACACCTGCCCGCAACAGTTCAGCAATTTGTCTGGATTCCGCCAAACCGATATGCGGGAGGAAGATAACAAATTCTTCCCCGCCATATCTGCCTGCTGTCCCCTTATTACCAATAATGTCGCTGACCCTCGCCGCAATCTGACATAATATTTCATTTCCGGCCTCATGACCGTATGTATCATTCACTTGTTTAAAGTAATCCAGATCAAGGATGATCAAAGAAGCCTTTGCTGGCTCATGAGTCCCATCGTCAGATACAAAAAGTTGTCCAGCAGTTTTTCCATATAAGTAAGATTATATAAGTTGGTCAAACCATCTCTTTCGCTTTGTAACTTGGTAACTTCATAATTTTGGCATTTTCTACTGCAACACCCAAATAGTTTGTCAAGATGTTCATTACTTGAAAATGCATCTTCTCAAACGCGTGTTTCTCTACTGATTCAACCGTGACAACGCCAGTAATAGTGTCCCCATATTCGACAGGCATGGACAGCACACTTTCCGGTTCAGCCGGATCCGGTCTACCATCACTCCTCCTATTGGCAGGAGCGTACCTATACTGAAGAGGTTTCCCAGTTTCCCAGACAGTACGACTGAATGACTTATCTCTATTACTAGGTTCAGGCGGCAAACCGGCACCAAGCTGGACATCACAGAACCGCTCCAGTCTTAAGTTTCCGTTATTCACCATATAGATGTAGACATAGTCAACCGGCAGCAGCTGACTGATTTCATGGGTGAAAACATCGTATACGTTAGCCACATCCATGCGATATGTCAACCGGTGCCCAATTTCCCCCGTCCGCTCAAGCAGCCGGTTTATTTCTCTATAGGAGTACAACAGCATCAGTATTATAGATATGAAGACGAAAGGAATGCCCAAATAAAAAATACCGATAATGCCAATTTCCGTATAAATAACAAACAGAACAAAACCAACCGGTATGGTAAAGAGAGCCGAAACGACTTCCCATTTCATGCCTTCATCTATCAGCTTTATCTGACGCCGGTAAAATAGCTTGTCCACTAATTTATTGCCAACCACATTTAGCAAATAAATCGTAAGCGCGTACCCGAATATAGCAGCAATCTGTTCCTGCCCCTGTGCAGCAAGACTTGCGTGACTGCCGCCGAACAAAACGAAAACCTCAGCAGCAATGACGGATACGAATGAAAACATCAGCATATTTAAGGGATAGCGGTAGGCGTCTTTTTCCCGCACCAATTTCAACAGAACAATAATAACTGCCAGCTGTGTCAGGAGAATTTCTGCAAACAAACCAAAACAAGGAAAACCACCATGCTTATACCATTCACAAAAAAACCGGATTATCCTTGATCGTAAGCGGAAACCAGGCCACTGCTCCCATCAATAAAGCAAATAGTGCAATGTCCAGTGAATGGCCGCTGATGTTCACATAATAGTACTGATAGGCCCCCAAAAGTAACAGCGGCCACAAAATTACCCACATCACCCATAAAACAATGATTTTCCGTCTGACTACCATTTATGTGCAACTCCCTGCGCCAAATTCATTTACTGCTGCCTGAAATCCCCATTCTACCAAAGGCGTCGTTTCAAAATTTTAGAATAATTTCATTTTACTACAACCCTACTGTTTCTTCAAAATATTTCCTGACATTTGTAATGAAATGCAACGAACCAGTGATAACGTAACAGCCGCTTTTTTGCAACGTGAAAATATCACTGACAGCCTGCCGCCAATTTTCCATAAGCCGGACATCCGCATGCTGCGTGCAGCGACGAAGCTCCGTGGTACTGGCCGCCCGGGGGTGTTCAAACGATGTTAAAGTGATAGCGGAAAAATGTTTCTCCAGCTGCTGCAGCATACCCTTTATATCTTTATCCCTGAATGCAGCAAAACAAGTTGAGATTCCGGACCGGTGCATTGTGCCGGGAGAGTCTCCGTTAATGCCTGCACGCCTGCCGGGTTATGTGCACTGTCCAAGATAACAGTGGGGTTCTCAGAGATATATTCAAACCTGCCCGGAAGCGTGGCACCAGAAAGTCCATGCAGTGATTTATTCCAATCAATCGAGAAACCGCTTTGTTCTAGAATAGACAATGCCATCACTGCCAAGGATGCATTTTGTATCTGATGGCGGCCGAGTGCCCTGATGGAAATGTTCCTTACTTGATTGCTCTCAGCTTGCCATTGAAATAGTTGAGAATCTTTTGTCACATGCAGCAATTCTGAATGGAATGCATCACCGGATTGAAACACGGGTGCGTTTTTTGTATTGCCTCGGCAATAATACTTTTATATGCTTCCTCATTCATTTCCCCGGCAATAACCGGCCTTTTTTCCTTAATGATGCCTGCTTTTTGCCAAGCGATTTCCCCAAGTGTGGTTCCTAAAAATGCCGTATGGTCCTTCTCAATATTTGTTATAATCGACATGACTGGATCAAAGCAATTTGTCGTATCATACCGGCCGCCCATCCCGGCTTCTATCAGCGCTACATCCACGTCATCCGCAAAGTGCAGAAAAGCAATTGCTGTAATGATCTCAAATGAAGTCGGGGCGTTTTGCTCCTGGTCAAGCCGCTGAATAAATGGATAAATCTGATTCATTAATGTTATGATAGTTTCTTCTGGGACTTTCCTGTGGTTAACGGAAATATGACCTTTGACGCCGTCCATACTTGGGGACTGGAACACTCCCACACGGCAGCTGTTCGCTATCAGCCCATGCTTTATGTACTGAATTGTTGATCCTTTGCCGTTTGTTCCTGCCACATGGATAGCGGTCACCTTTCCCTGTGGGTCACCAAGAAAGTGCAGTAATTTTCGGATTCGATCCAGGCCAGGCTTCATTCCCAGACGCTGCCTGTTTTGAAAAAAGGCTTCTACCTGCCGATATTGACGGAACATGTTTACACCGCTTTTCTTTAGAAATGTAGCTGTTGAACATTTACAACAGCATTATTATAGCAATAATCATCCGTTATTTGAATGAGGAAAGGACGAAAGCAATGAATCTGCATGGCTGGGTTATTTACAACGGTTATTTACAGGGGAATAAGTTTCTTGATTTTGCTGAATGGATACAGCGGGCTGCTGCCAAACAAAACATCCAAATGGACATTTACCGGAACAACGAACTGCTGAGTCTGCTCGCGGCTGGTTCTATGAGCCTGTTAAATGACAGAATAGCTGAACTGCCGCGCTTTGCAGTTTTTGCCGACAAGGATATTTATTTAGCGAAACAGCTCGAATTACTGGGGGTTCGGGTTTTTAACAGTGCGGAGGTGATTGCTTGCAGTGATGATAAAATTGCCACCTATCAAACACTCGCCGCCAATAAGCTGCCAATCCCCCAAACGATTGTGGCGCCAAAGGCTTCCACCAATCAGGCAACGTCAGATTTGGTGATTATCAGGCTGCTATTGATCAGCTGGGTCTGCCCATGATTGTAAAAGAAGCTTTCGGCTCGTTTGGGGAACAAGTTCATATTGTTTCCACCGAAACAGAGTTGTTCGCCTGCATACGCGAACTCCACGGAAAGCCATTCATGCTGCAGGAATTTATCGCTTCCAGTCACGGCAGAGATATGCGGCTCCACGTTGTCGGTGATGCAGTTGCTGCAGCTATGACTCGGCAATCGTCTAATGATTTCCGGGCTAACGTTACCGCCGGCGGAACGATGCAAGCATACCAGCCTACTTTAAAGGAAAAACAGCTGGCAATTGCTGCAGCCAAAGCAATTGGCGCCGACTTCGCCGGTGTTGACTTGTTGTTCGGCGAAAATGAAAATCCCATTATCTGTGAAATCAACTCCAACGCTCATATTCGGAATATGTACGACTGTACCAGGATTAATGTCGCCGATTTCATCATTGATTATATCAAAAAACACTGAAATGAGGTTCAGTCATGCCGGGTTGGCTAATCTATAATGATACGGACGCAAAACAGAACGAATCGTTTATCCGGTGGTTTTGGATGAAGCGCTAATGCAGAATGTCTCCTTGCATTTTGTTCGAAGGGAAGACTTAACGCTTGGCATTTTGGGGAACACACAAACAATGCTGCTTCATGACAGGCCGGCAGTATTACCAGACTTTGCTGTTGTCCGAACCATCGATCCAATGCTCAGCCAGCAGCTGGAATCACTTGGCACAACCGTTTATAACCCGGCTGAAACGGCGGCAATATGCAACAATAAAGCGCTGACACACTTTCACGTCAGTAAACTGGGCATACCTTCTGCGGATACTATTTTCGCGGCTAAGGGCTCCCCCTTGCCAGTTGAAGCGCCGATGCCATTTCCGTTTGTTGTGAAAGATACTGGCGGTAGGGGTGGGAAACAAGTAAGCTTGGTCATGGACACGCCATCATGGGACAGTTTTCGTGAACAATATACAAGCAACCACGACCTCATTTTCCAGACGGCGAAGAATATACAACCAGGTAAAGATGTGCGGGTGTTTGTTATAGGGGAGGAAATCATTGGAGCTGTCCTGCGTGAAAATGCGCATGACTTCCGGGCCAATTATAAACTTGGCGGCTCAGCTTCTTGGTATGTGCTGGAAGAACACGAGAAAAAGCTTGTCCATCAAATCACCAGCTATTTCCGATTCGGGATGGCCGGAATTGACTTTCTTCTGGATGAAGATGGCGGTCTATTATTCAATGAAATAGAGGATGTAGTTGGTTCCCGTACGCTTAGCGCTGTATCCGACATCAATATTGTGAGACGATTTATTACACACATTAAAAGCGGGAACACCTCTATATAGGTACTCCCGCTTATCTGCTACTGCTTACGTTGTGCGCAATTCTTCCAGCCGTGCTTTTACTTTAGCCTGCTTTTCAAGATAATCTGTTTCTTTCTGCCGTTCTTCGTCCACGACTTTCTGTGGTGCTTTGCTGACAAATCCTTCATTTGCAAGCTTTTTCTGGACACGTTCTACTTCTTTTGTCCATTTTTCCAGTTCTTTTTCTAACCGGCTAATTTCTTTGTCAATGTCAATCAGTCCTTCAAGCGGCAGAAACAATTCCGCCCCTGTTACAACTGCGGACATTGCCTTTTCCGGTGCCTCAAGATCCGTTGCAACGGTTAATTCGCTTGGATTGCAAAAGCGTTCCAGATAGCTGCGGTTATGCTCAAGCTCCTGCACGATAGCTTCTGTCTCAGCTTTAATGTTCAGTTTGATTTGTTTTGATATTGGTGTATCCACTTCAGCACGAATATTCCGCACCGATTTGATAATGGAAACGAGCCGATTCATTTCATTTGCTGCGTTTTCATCGTGGAATTCCGCTTTTGGCTCCGGCCACCTGGCTGTGGTGATCGATTCTCCTTCATGCGGAAGCTGCTGCCAGATCTCCTCCGTAATAAACGGCATATATGGGTGAAGCATGCGCATCGTCTGGTCCAGCACATATGCGAGCACAGACCGCGTTGTTTTCTTCGCTTCTTCGTCATCCCCGTACAATGGTAGTTTGGCCATTTCGATATACCAATCACACAACTCATCCCAGATGAAATTGTATAAATGACGGCCGGCTTCACCAAATTCATACTTGCCGGTATTCTTTGTCACTTGTTCAATCGTTTCATTCAGCCTTGTCAGTATCCACTTATCCGCCAGTGATTTTTCCCCGTTCAGATCAATATCTTCATACGTGAAGTTCTCCATATTCATTAAGGAAAAACGGGATGCATTCCAGACTTTGTTGGCGAAATTCCAAGTGGCTTCAACTTTTTGCCAATGGAAACGCAAATCCTGGCCAGGGGATGTACCTGTCAGCAGGAAGTAACGCAGGGAATCGGCACCATACTGATCAATAACATCCATTGGGTCAACCCCGTTGCCGAGGGACTTGCTCATTTTCCGCCCTTCTGCATCCCGGATCAGCCCGTGAATCAGGACGTCTTTGAACGGCCGTTTGCCAGTGAATTGTTTCGACTGGAATATCATCCGTGCAACCCAGAAAAAGATGATGTCATAGCCGGTGACAAGTACATCAGTCGGGAAATACCGTTTAAAGTCTTCCGCATTCTCATCAGGCCAGCCCATGGTTGAGAATGGCCATAAAGCAGAAGAAAACCATGTATCCAACACATCTTCATCCTGTTCCCAGTTTTCAGGGTCAGCCGGGGCCTCCCTGCCTACATACATTTCTCCCGTTTCCTTATGGTACCAAGCTGGGATGCGATGTCCCCACCAAAGCTGGCGGGATATACACCAATCACGGATATTTTCCATCCAGTGGAGATAAGTGCGCTCGAATCGGTCAGGGACAAAATGCACTTTCCCGTTATCCTTCTGCAGATCAATCGCTTCATCAGCAAGCGGCTGCATATTTACAAACCATTGTGTTGACAGGTAAGGCTCCACTACAGCGCCGCTCCGTTCCGAATGGCCAACCTGGTGAAGGTGGTCTTCAATCTTGTACAGGACACCCTGTTCCTGAAGGTCCTGCACAATCTGGTCCCGGCAGTCAAAACGATCAAGCCCCTGGTAACCGAGGGCATTTTCATTCATCGATCCATCCTCATGCATGATAAGGATTCGTTCAAGATTATGCCGATTCCCAATTTCAAAGTCATTCGGGTCATGCGCTGGTGTAATTTTCACCGCGCCGGACCCCATTTCCATGTCCACATAGGAATCGGCAACGATGTCGAGTTCCCGGCCGACAATTGGCAGAATAACCTTTTTGCCAATCAGATGCTTATACCGGTCATCATCCGGATGGACAGCAACCGCCGTATCACCGAGCATCGTCTCCGGGCGGGTAGTAGCGATTTCGATCGTTTCATCACTATCCTTGATTGGGTAGCGCATATGATAAAATTTTCCATCTACTTCCTCGTATATCACTTCAATATCGGAAAGGGCTGTCTGTGTAGCGGGATCCCAATTGATAATGTATTCTCCGCGATAAATCAGTCCCTTCTCATACAGACTGACGAATACTTCGCGCACGGCTTGTGACAATCCCTTATCCATCGTGAACCGTTCTCTGGAATAGTCAAGGCCAAGCCCCAGCTTCTCCCATTGGATCGTATGAAATCGGCATATTCTTCTTTCCAGTCCCAGGCAACCTCCAGGAATTTCTCCCGGCCGAGGTCATAGCGGTTCTGATCCTGTTCTTTCAGTTTGGCTTCAACCTTTGCTTGTGTGGCAATGCCCGCATGGTCCATTCCCGGCAGCCACAATACATCATACCCCTGCATCCGCTTCATCCGTGCGAGTGTATCCTGCATGGTGGTATCCCACGCATGTCCAAGATGCAGCTTCCCGGTTACATTCGGTGGCGGGATCACGATCGTAAACGGTTCTTTTTCCTGATCACCATCCGCTTCAAAAAATCCCCCATCCACCCAAAATCGGTAACGGTCTTTTTCAACTTCACGCGGATCATACTTTGATGACATATTAATCTTATTCGCATCCTCCATTATAAACGCCTCCTCCATTAACTTTTTCCAGAATAAAAAATCCTCTCCGCCCTGTCAAAAAGGACGAAAAGGATCTGATTCCGTGGTTCCACCTTTGTTCATAAGCAACTGCTGCTTATGCACTCATTGTATGGTAACGGTAAAAAACCGGCGTTCTCCTACTTTATTCAGAGAAGCTGCTCAAGGGCGACTTCCGAAATAATTATTCCCGGGAAATTCCCACCAGCATTCCCTCTCTTCAGGGCAATCATTTCATACTGCTCCCTATCCTTGCATTTTCTTAGTGTGTTTATTATTATTCTATATTTTATCGTTTGTCGACTGTGAAATCAACTATTATGATATGCATTGCACAAAAGGCATTCGTTTATACATACAATAATACAAAATGGAAGAGGTGAACGACATATGGCACGTTTTATCGCTATCGGCTGCCACCATGGGCGAGAAATTGCATCATTGTGATTGAAAAAGTGACGCTGCCGATATTCGTTTTTCAATTAATCCGTACGTTATTGTTCCCGTCATCGCTGGATGTTTTTCTGCTGGGGGCTTTGGCGGGATTGTTCATCGCTTTTTATTTGGAATGGATTTAAGAT
Source organism: Lentibacillus juripiscarius JCM 12147 (assembly GCA_001311805.1). The sequence continues at coordinate 14,870 of BBCA01000027.1, forward strand.
TCTGCGTGGGTTTCAGAATCAGGTGCAATGTCACTTTTCAAACGGAGCGACCAGTCCAGTCCGAGCTGCAGCTGACGGAAAGCATGCTGCAGCATTTTCTGCTGAGCGATCATCGAGTGCCCGGATTGTGCAGAAATATACCCCTCGATAAGCTGTATGTAATGGCCGGGGTCCAACAAATGGATGAGCAGCAAATGCCATTCTTTTTCATCCAGCGGGTTTCTATGACTATAAGAAGGAAACAACTCAGCCATATCCTCGGGTGACTGGTCATAGTATCGGACTTGATTTTTCAGGAATGCTGTCAAGTCAATAATTGGATTATCATAGCTCGCTTTTTCCCAATTAATGATATGGGGTTGATGGTGGGAGAGGATATGTTCTACATTAAGATTTCCATGACATAGGCAATAACTCCAGGCACTGTTCTCTTCCCAGGCATCTATAAAATGGGCAACCTGCGCATCCAGTTCTGTGATTACATTGACCAGCACATGATAATGCGTACAAACCTGCAACTCAAACGGAGACATGAACCGGTTTTGTTCGAATTGTTTCACGAAGTCAAGTAATGTATCCTGAAAGTTCCGGCACTGACTGCGGTAATCACTAAAACGGTTATGGACTGAATGAGCATCAATGGATTGTGTCTGTTTCGTTTTTGCATGAACTTCCCCAATTGTGCGAAAGACGTCCCTGACTTCTTCCTGATTATTGGGGCTGTTACTTTTCTTCCATGGGGTCATATAATAATATATGCCATCCACCCATGCGTACAGCTTGGAATCTACCGTCAAATAAACTGGCAATATATTCTTCAGTTGAAGTGCATGGGCCTGATGATAAACATGTTCCCACAAATGGACCGTTTCTTCCGTGAGCCTGCTTTTTTCAATGCGTAATCATGCCGTCCGTCACTGACCCTAAATAGATGGCTCGATATTTGCTCTGTATAATATGGGAAGAAACCATACTTACGAACTGCTTTCTCTATCATTTTCATTCTGTATTTTCACCACCCTGCCAATCAGATAACTCCGATGTATTTATTCGAATTCCAAGTGGGGTTTCTTCATTTTTAATCTCCTGAAACAGCAGTACCCCTTACTGACGAAGCAAGGGGTGCCCTTCTATGATTCTTTCTTCTGCGGTATATACAATAATTGGCCTTCCTGAAGGCTTTCATCCTCCAGACGGTTCTGCTTCAAAAGCTGCAGTGCGGTTATATCGTAACGCTCCGCAATCGATTCTACCGTATCCGTTTCCTGAACAATGCATAACCGCATTTTTGCATATTGTTCTTCTTCATCACTCCTGAACATATCCGCAAGATAGCGAACATCTTCAGGCCCTGATGAGCTCTCATCATTTTCAATCAAATAGTCCGAATCCGGGTATGTTGCCAATGACGGGGATTCATCGTAACTCTCTTCCACATATTCCTGTTCGGCTGTCCCCGCCATGTCAGCTTCCTGCTCTTTCTTTTCCTCCGTCCCAAAAATTCGGCAAGTGTTTGCGTTTTTTTCCCTTTCCATCGATCTTTCTCAGCTGCTTTGTCAGCTTCTGGCTCCTGTGTTTCCTCAACGGTTTCCAGAGTTGGTTCCTGCTGGCTGCTCTCTAATTTCGGCCCCTCAGACAATACTGGGGCGGTTTCCGGATAGCCGGTCTCCTCGGATTCCTCGTCATCTTTTTTCATTTTGATGTCAAAATCAAACGTCTCTTCATTTCTTGGAAGAGGGGCTTGTTCCGCTTCCATTTCCGTGTCATCCGTTTTTTCGATCTCATCGGTAATCCCTTGAATTTCAATGACAGCATCCAATTTCAGCTGGTTTTGATCCGGTATTTCATAGTCTAACGATTCAATACCTACCGTTACATCATCCATATCAGTCACACGGTTTGCCGGCACAGAAATTTCCACTGGAAAGCGATGTGCAAATTCGGCCTGGCCATCATCAATATTCTCCACCTTTTCTACGTATCTTCTTGAATGGTAGTCTTCAAAATCCGCTGTGCTTTCTGCCTCATCGACAGCAGTTGTTTCTTTTTGATACGTGCCGTGGAGCTCGATGACTCCCCTGATGGAAATATAGTCATGGAACGATTGTATGGAAATTTCCGGATCCAATGAGACCCCCAACATTTCGCCAACTTCCTGTCCCCTTTCAAAAAAAGGGATTCGTTTTAATTCAAAGCGAAAAAACGTTCCGATCGTTTTCCAACTGTCTTCCTCCCTTCAACATATATTCCATATGCTTATATGTCTCATTTCAACTATATGACGTAACTTTTGCGTATATGCCTGCATGGGCGAAACGTTTGTTTTTCGATTTGGCTGTTTTCTAAACCTAAAAGACTGTTGCTTTTGCGCCACTCTAGAGAATGAATCTCTACTTAACAATTTGTTTAAACTGCGACGTAAGTGCTTGTTGATTTCCGTTCCAGCCAGTCGCTTTCCGCGGGCAACGTTTCAGTCTCCTCGGAAGAAAATCGCTTCCTCGAAAAAGGAAAACACTTTTTCTTCGTGCGATGTAACGCTGCCGCAGCTTTCCTGGTCCTGCGGGGTTTTCAACTGTTGCTTTTCCCGCAGGAGTCGACTGGCCTCCACTCCAATCAACCATCAAAATAGAGATATAATTAAGCATCAAGTAAATATAATAAGATTACAAGTACAACATCAGCGGAGGAAATACACGGAGACTCCTGTGGGAGCAGAGGCCTAGATGAGACCCCGCAATGCGCAAGCACAAAGCAAGGCTTCCCCGAGTAATCTGCGACCTGCGAGGAGCGTATGCTTCGCCGAGTAAGCTTGCAACGTGACGAGCATGAGGAGGCTCATCAGCCGCCCACGGAAAGCGTAGTGTATTTCCGCAGTGGCGGTTTAACACTCATACAAAGTTATGTCGCATTTTATATCAACTGCACTGGAAAAACAAAGTTTGCGAAGACAGTCCTTGTTTTTCAAAATATGTATAAAAAAAGCCATTCCAGATTGCCCGGAACAGCTTTTTAGAAGTAGAATTTGACATTCATTATTTTTCAATTTTAGAGAAAGCAGTGCGTACTGCCTGAATGGTCTTGTCAATGTCTTCATCCGTATGAGCGGTTGACATGAACACACCTTCGAACTGGGATGGCGGCAAGAAGATGCCTTCTTCAATCATAGCACGGTAATACTGGGCAAAGTAGTCAACATTCGCATTCTGAGCTGTTTCAAAGTTGAAAACAGGCTCGTTTGTGAAGAAGAAACCAACCATTGACCCTGCACGGTTAATTTGAAGCGGAATATCAAAATCAATAGAAGCCCGTTTATACCCTTCCACTAATTTATCCACTTTTCGGTTTATGTCTTCATAGGATGATTCGTCCAGGGCCTTCATTGTTTCATATCCAGCGGTCATAGCCAGCGGGTTCCCTGATAATGTTCCAGCCTGGTAAATGGAACCGGTTGGAGCAATATTTTCCATTATCTCCCGTTTACCACCATATGCACCGACTGGCAATCCGCCCCCAATCACTTTTCCGAGACATGTCATGTCAGGCGTTACACCAAAATAGCCCTGTGCACAGTTATAACCAACACGGAATCCGGTCATTACCTCATCAAAAATCAGAAGGGATCCAGAATCATTGGTTATTTTCCTAAGTTCCGGCAGAAAGTCCTCTGATGGCGGAACAACACCCATATTCCCGGATACCGGTTCAGCAATTACGGCCGCAATGTCATCCCCATACTCTGAAAATGCATAGCGCACACTCTCCATATCATTATATGGAACGGTGATTGTGTTTTCTGCAATGGATGATGGAACACCAGGGCTGTCAGGAAGGCCAAGTGTGGCAACACCGGATCCGGCCTTAATGAGTAGAGAGTCACCATGACCATGGTAATTGCCCTCAAACTTCAGGATTTTGTTCCGTCCGGTATACCCGCGTGCAACACGCAATGCACTCATCGTTGCTTCCGTTCCGGAGTTGACCATGCGGACCATTTCGATAGATGGTACACGGTCGATGACAAGCTGGGCAAGCTTATTTTCCTGTACAGTGGAAGTGCCAAAACTTGTTCCCCGCTCCGTGGCTTCTTTTAGCTTGGAAACGACGCGATCATCGGCATGTCCTAAAATTAAAGGCCCCCAGCTCAATACATAATCAATATACGTGTTGCCGTCAATATCCGTAATTTTGGACCCTTTTCCACTTTCCATAAAAATCGGTGATAAACCGACTGATTTAAACGCACGAACTGGTGAATTCACACCGCCAGGCATAAGGTCGACGGCTTTTTCATATGCATTTTTCGACTTATCAAAGTTTCCCACAGCATATCACTCCAATAAAATTTTGAAATCAGCTTAACAGGCTTTCCAAAGAATGTATTCTCTCGTTACGATTTATAGCCATTTTGCAACATCTTTGGCGAAATAGGAAATAATCAGATCCGCTCCTGCCCGTTTCATGGCAGTCAGTTTTTCCAGCACCAGTTCTTTCTCATCAACCCAGCCGTTCAATGCAGCTGCTTTCACCATTGAATATTCTCCACTCACGTTGTATGCGACAACTGGCGTATTATGATTGTTGCGCACATCCCGGACGATATCCAAAAATGACATAGCTGGTTTGACAATCAGGAAGTCTGCACCTTCTTCCACGTCTGTGGCCGCTTCCCTTAGTGCTTCCCGACGATTTGCCGGATCCATCTGATACGTCTTGCGGTCACCAAATTGTGGTGTGCTGTCTGCCGCATCACGGAACGGGCCATAATAGGCAGATGCATATTTCACTGCATATGACATAATTGGAATGTTCTTGTACCCAGCTTCATCCAACGCCTGACGAATAACTGCTACGAAACCATCCATCATATTGGAAGGAGCAATAATATCCGCGCCGGCTTCAGCCTGGGACACAGCCGTTTTGGCTAACAGTTTCAGTGACTCATCGTTATCCACATCGTGATTATGAATGACACCACAGTGGCCATGTGATGTATATTCGCATAGACACGTATCGGCGACAACAAGCAATTCGGGTGCTTCTTTTTGATAAGACGTGTCGCCTGCTGCACAATTCCGCTATCTGCAAAGGCACCGGATCCCTGTTCATCTTTATCACCGGGAACTCCAAACAGCATGACGGCTCGAATCCCAAGTGAAAGCAGTTCTTCTGCCTCTTCTTTCAGGTAATCCAGTGATATCTGGTAAACTCCCGGCATGGATGGCACTTCATTTTTAATACCTTCCCCTTCCATGATAAAAAGTGGATAAATGAAGTCATCCATTGTCAGATTGTTTTCGCGGACAAGCGAGCGCATTGCTGTTGATGAGCGCAAACGGCGGTGCCGCTTAAATTGCCAAGTCTCTGCCATGATCATCCTACCCTTTCTGTTCGATATAACTACCTATTTTTTTCAAGCATCCCATCTATCGTAAATTCATCCGGTATCAAAAGATTGCGCAGACCGAAATCCTGTGCCCGCTCCCCTGTCGTTGTCCCGATGCAGGCAATCAGTACATCCGCAGTTATGTTTGTTTCCTTCATATCCATGAATGCTTCCACTGATGACGGGCTTGTAAAAGTTATGATATCAAGATTATTCTGCTGCAACTGGTGATTCAATTCATCTTTCACAGAAACGTTGCGGCCCGTTTCGTACACTTCCAATTGCGTAAACTGGATTCCCTTTTCCCTGAACCAGTCAGGAAGAACATTACGCGATCGATTCCCCCTGATGAGCAGAATCGGACCATCCGTATATACATTTGATAAGCTGAATTCGTTCGTCATCGTTTCCGCGCTATAAACAGATGGAATGAAATCTGTCTGAAAACCGTATTTTTCTAATGCTCCGGCCGTCTTATGCCCAACAGCCGCAAACTTGCTCCTTACCAAAACCTTCTTATCTATACCATAGTAGTCCAGTAGTTGGAAAAAACAATGGACGCCATTGACACTAGTAAAAAATAGCCAGCTAAAATGCTCATTCCCCTGAAGAGTCCTTATTTCATCCTGACCGGCTTTGCACGTAATTTTTAACAATGGCACTTCAACAGGAATACCGCCGATCTCCAGCACCTTATTCGAAAATAATTTCGCCTGTTTTTTCGCGGGTAATCAGAATTCTCTTGCCATGGAGCCAGGCGGACATCAGCTGTCAAGCTCCTCTTTCACTTTTTCAACAATTTCCTTCGCGCCCCGGTTGATCAGCTTTTCGGCGGCCTCTTTTCCAACTGCCTTTGGTTCGGTTCCTCTAACCGTTTCCTTCAGCACCGTTTTGCCATCAGGCGTGCCAACAAAGGCGGTCAAAATAATGTCACCACCGTCCAAGCGTGCATAACCACCAATTGGCACCGAGCAGCTTCCCTCAAGGAGATAGAGAAAGGTTCTTTCGGCAGTCACTGTTTTTTCCGTATTGGCATCGTTTATCTGATTTAACAATGCGTGCAGTTCTTCATCATCTTCACGGCACTCGATGGCCAATGCTCCCTGTCCGACGGCCGGCACGCAAACATCCGGTTCCAGGTACTCGGTAATAAGCTCTTCACTTAAGCCGACACGTTTCAGGCCGGATACCGCCAAATAATCGCGTCATAATCCTCTTCATTTAATTTTCGGATACGTGACTCAATATTTCCGCGGATCCATTTAATCTCAAGATCCGGACGTGCTGCCAGGATCTGCGACTTGCGCCTCAGGCTGCTTGTTCCGACAATGGCACCTGCCGGTAAATCCTTAAGCGGTATGTCATTTTTCGCGATATAAGCATCCCGATGATCTTCCCTGACAGGAATGGTCGTAATTGACAGACCATCCGGCATTTCCGAAGGCATGTCTTTCATGCTATGTACCGCGAAATCAATTTCTTTATCATACATTGCTTTTTCAATTTCTTTAACGAATAACGCTTTGCCACCAACTTTTGACAACGTCACATTAAGAATCTGATCCCCTTTTGTAACGATTTTCTTCACTTCAAACTCGTTGGTTATACCAGCTTTTCTTAAATGATCAATCACCCAGTCTGTCTGCGTCAAAGCGAGGTTGCTTTTTCTGGATCCAACAACAATTTTGCGCATGCGGGAACCCTCCTTGTACTATTGTAAATGAAAATTGGACAGTATGCTAAAAAGAAAGAAATTAATCAATAGAAATAGAAATGCTGCCGAGTTATAAATCGAGATAGCTTTTCCAAGATAACCCTTTCCTAAACGGAGCAGCAGATAAATAACATAGACGAACAATACAACTATCGAACCAATCGTTTTCAGGTCAACCCAGTAGAACTCAGCGTCTGCCATATATGCCCAAACCACTCCAAGAACAATCGCAATGGTCAAAAGCGGCACGCCCAGGGTAACCGCTTTGAAGGAAAAAGCGTCCAGCTGCTTTAAATCACCCAATCTCCATACCCACTGGAATCCTCTTTTTCCTTTAAGAACTTATATTGAACCAGATACATAAGGGAGAATAGGAAGGAAACAGTGAAAAAGCCATACGAAACAAAGGCCAGGGATATATGAGCAATTAATATTTCATGGACAAGCTCTACACCCTGCACCTGCATCTGTTCCTTAGCCCTGGCAGAAATATAGAGTAAAAGAATAAAAAATCCCAATAAATTTGTAAAAAACAAGATGAACTGAATCCGGAACAATTTACTGAGGACAAGCGAAAAGGAAATGAGTACCCATGCGTAGAAAGACAATCCATCGTACAATGTCAGGACCGGGAAGCTATTCGCTATAACCACTTGCCTCAACAAAAAGCGGTTTGTAACAACCAAACCATACAAAGTAACCAGAAGGCTATCCTATTTGCCTTCCGGTTATGCTGTATGAAATCAAGGAAATACCCCACCAGGCTTAGCCCATACGTAATAAGAATAATTTCATAAAACCATTTTGCTTCATCCATAGTGGAAATCCTTTCATCTTACCGAGTGGATACATTTTTCACAAAAGGAAAGGATAACTTTTCATCTGTTTTCCCTGTTTCATTATTCTTTTTTGTCTGTTTATTCAATCCTTCCCGGACATCATCTTCAATCCCAAAAATATTTACGAACATTTCAAGTGCTTCTTCTTTTGTTCACTTGCCGCCAGTTCTTTGGCTTGTGTGATGGGCTCTTTCAAAAGCTGATTGACAATACTTTTCGTGTGTTTATTCAGCACCTTTCTTTCGCGTGCTGTTAGATCGGGCATTTTCCGCTCAATGCTGTTCATCGTTTCCGACTGTATCGAGAGTGCTTTCTGACGCAATGCAGAGATCACTGGCACAACCCCGAGCGTCTGTACCCAATCATCAAAAGCAACGATTTCTGCTTCAAGCATTATTTCAATCTTTTCTGCTGCTGCTTTTCGGGAAGCAAGATTTTCATCAACGATATGCTGCAAGTCATCAATATCATACAGGAATACATTCTCCAAATCGCCAATAGCAGAATCCAAATCCCTTGGAACAGCGATATCGACCAAGAAAAGTGGTCTTCCCTTACGTTTTTTCTGAATGGATTCAATTTCTTCTCTTGTCAGTACAACAGAATCAGCACCGGTTGAGCTGAGCAGAATATCCGCCGACTGTAACTGATCGTGCAGCTGGCTGATTGGCACTGCTTCGGCCTGAAATTTTTTCAGCCATTTCTTGCGCTTTTTCAAATGTGCGGTTCATCACGGTGATATTCGAGGCACCAGAACCTGCCATGTTTTTGGCTGCCAGTTCCCCCATTTTCCGGCACCAAGAATAAGCACTTCCTTATCCTGTAAATTCCCGAAAATTTTACCGGCCAGCTGAACGGCAGCGTAACTGACCGAAACAGCATTCTCCCCAATCGCCGTTTCTTTGTGTGCTTTTTTAGAAAATGTAATGGCCTGTTTGAACAACTCATTAAAAATGGTACCTGTTGTTTCATTTTCCTGCGCTGTCATAAACGCGTGTTTCACCTGGCCAAGTATTTGCGTTTCTCCCAAGATCATGGAATCAAGGCCGGCTGATACCCGCAGCAGGTGTTCAACGGCACCATCGCCTTCACTGATCTGCAAATACGGCGAAAACTCTTCCTTATCCACCTCAAACCAGTCAGCAAGAAATTGTTTAATATAGTGCCGTCCCGTGTGTACCTGATCAACGACAGCATAAACCTCTGTACGGTTGCAGGTGGATACAATTACGTTTTCGAGGATGCTCTTCTGTTTTTTAGAGCAAGCATAGCCTGATCAGCGCTGTCTTCGGAAACAGTGAACCTTTCCCTGAATTCCAAAGGGGCTGACTTATAATTGAATCCCACTTTAAGTATATGCACAGTAATTACCCCCACGTTCTTTAAATACGTGTTCAAAAAGGAGGATAAAAAAGAACCGAGAATTTCAAGGCGGCGCAGCTTTGAGTAGCGGAGTGTATGCTAATTAATACATGAGCATAAGGAATGCTCCTTTGAATCCGCATCGCACGCAGGAAAAGCAAGCAACGAAGAAATTCGAAGCGTCATTTCCACCGGACTTTTTGAACAACCTCTTAAACGTCAATTACTTTCATTATAACATGGATAGCCACCATGTCGGCATTAAATTGTGAACAGAATTTGAAACCAGGCATTCTGTATGCACCCATTGCATTAAATCCGTATGTACTCTATCATACGCTTTAGACTATACGCAACCAATTGAGTTTCATTATTAATTAAAAGAGAAGGTGCATATTTATCAGAAAACGTCATTCCTTTATCGGTTATATATTAATTGGTGTCGGTGTTTATTTCTTACTGAGGGAATTGGATATTCCTGTTTTATCTTCCTTTTATTCGTGGACTGTTCTTATTATTATTATTGGATTTGCTCTTCTTATACATAGTTATGTGACAAAGGATTATGACCATTTGTTTACGGGGGGCTTCATTTTTGGGCTGGGAATCCACTTTTATGGTCTTCTCCATTATTCGTTCTGGATTGATCATTGGGGCATATACCCCTTTATCGTCGGTGCCGCTCTTATTATTCGGGCAGTAAGGACGAAAAAGGGGCTCTTTCCAGGCATGTTATTAAGTAGTGCTTCCGTTGTCCTTATCTTCTCTGCCCAATTGCGTGATCAGATCGAATGGATCCATGACCTATCAGCAATGATCGAAAATTATTGGCCTCTTATCCTGATTGGCGTCGGTATCTGGCTGCTGAGAAGAAAACAATAATTCTTACCTGTCACATTCACCCACATCAAAAAAGCCCTCCCACGGGAGAGCTTTTTTTAATATGGGCCTTTTCGTAAACTTTGTTGTTTCTCCAGCGCAGTTGATATAAACTTCGACTGAAAATTTCATTAGTGCTGTTCTGATTACCGTTAAGTGCTCAGAGACGCTCCGGCTGGCACTGAAGTTCTGCATATTGGATGTTGAGATCAATGGAATCCGTGTTAGAGGGGTTTCTCTCACTGGGAAAGAACACCATACTAAGCTGCGGAAAAATGCGAGACTCCAGCGGGAAAGGCAGGCTAAAACCACGACGTCCTGTTGCAACGCCTGCACTAGCACGTCATGTGCGTCGAACAGTCTGAAGACCCCACAGCGAACGATAATGAGAACCTTTTAGAAAAAAGCCTTCATATTTAATTAATGTACTGCCTGATAAACCGCCATGCATCTTCTTTTCCTTCTCCGGTTTCAGCGGAAAAAGGGACGACGATATCGTCCGATTCGACTTGCAGTGTCTGGGTGGTTTGTTTCAAATGGATTGGCCGTTTTCCTTTTGCCACTTTATCCAATTTTGTCGCAATAACGATGACTGGCAGCTCATAGTACTTTAGAAAATTGTACATCTGAACATCGTCTTTTGTCGGTTCATGACGTAAATCCGTAATCAAAACACAAGCTTTCAGTGTCGTACGTGTATCAAAATACTCTTCCATCATGACGCCCCACTTTTCCCGTTCCTTTTTGGATACTTTGGCATAGCCGTATCCCGGGACATCAACAAAATAATACTTACCATTTATTTTATAAAAATTCAGCGTCTGTGTCTTTCCTGGTTTCGACGATGTTCTGGCCAGACTTTTTCGCTGGATAAGCTTATTAATAAAGGATGACTTTCCAACATTTGACCGGCCAGCAAGTGCTATTTCAGGAAGACGGTCGTTCGGGTATTGTTTTTGACTGACAGCACTTATGACTAGCTCAGCTTCCGTTACTTTCATGTTTCTCCTCCGTTAGTGCATGTTTGAGCACCTGGTCCAAATGATTCACCTTAATGAACGTCAAGCCGCTTCGTACACTCTCTGGTATGTCTTCGATATCTTTCTCATTCTCTTCCGGCATAATAATGGTCGTGATCCCGGCTCGATGTGCACTGAGTGATTTTTCCTTCAGTCCGCCGATTGGAAGCACACGTCCGCGCAAGGTAATCTCACCGGTCATGCCAACTTCTTTTTTGACTGCTCTGCCGGTCAATGCGGAAATAAGTGCCGTTGCCATTGTTATACCTGCAGATGGGCCGTCCTTCGGTGTAGCACCTTCTGGGACATGGATATGGATATCATATTTCTCATGAAATTCCGGATCGATTTGTAATTCCTCTGCACGTGACCGAATATAACTGAATGCTGCCTGTGCAGACTCCTGCATGACGTCTCCTAATTTCCCGGTAAGCGTTAATTTCCCTTTTCCTGGATATTGGGAAACCTCAATGGACAATGTATCCCCGCCGGCAGCCGTATATGCCAGCCCTGTAGCAGTACCGACCTGATTTTCTTCTTCCATTCGGCCATACCTGTAGAGCGGTTTTCCTAGCATTTCTTCAAGGCTTTTTTCGGTTACAATAACCCGTTTTTTCTCCCCAGAGATAATGGTTTTGGCTGCTTTCCGGCATAGTGTGGCAAGCTGTCGTTCCAATTGCGGACACCAGCTTCCCGGGTATAGGTGCGGATTAACTTCATCAGCGCTTCTTCTCGAATTTGCAAATCAGACTTCTTTAAGCCGTTTTCCTGTAGCTGTTTCGAAAGCAGGTGTTCTTTGGCGATATGCATCTTTTCCACTTCTGTATATCCCGCAATCGACAAAAGCTCCATGCGGTCCAATAGCGGCCCGGGAATATTATTCACATAGTTGGCCGTAGCAATGAACAGCACATTGGAGAGGTCATAAGTTTCTTCAATAAAATGGTCACTGAAGTTACTGTTTTGTTCAGGATCCAGCACTTCCAGCATTGCGGACGACGGATCACCGCGAAAGTCGCTGGCCATTTTATCAATCTCATCCAGCAGGAACACAGGGTTATTAGTTTTGCTTTTTTCATTCCCTGTATAATTCTGCCAGGCATTGCGCCAATGTATGTCCGGCGATGGCCTCGGATCTCTGCTTCATCCCGAACCCCGCCAAGCGAAATTCGGACAAAATTCCGGTTAATTGCTCTGGCAATAGACTTGGCCAGCGATGTTTTCCCAACCCCTGGCGGTCCTACAAGGCAGAGAATAGGTCCCTTAATTGATTCTGTCAACTTTTGAACAGCCAAATATTCCAAGATCCGTTCTTTCACCTTTTCAAGGCCATAGTGATCTTCTTCCAAAATGTTTTCCGCTTTGTCCATCTCTATCTGGTCCTGGGTTTCTTCTGTCCACGGTAATGCAACTAACCATTCAATATAATTTCTAATAACGGAACTCTCGGCAGAACTTTGCGGCACTTTTTCGAACCGGTCGAGTTCCTTTTTAGCCGTTTCAGCAACTTGCTCTGGCATGGTTGAAGCTTGGACCTGCTGGCGAAGTTGTTGCGCTTCACTCGATTTTCCATCTTTTTCGCCCAACTCTTTCTGAATGGCCTTTAATTGTTCCCGCAAATAGTACTCTTTTTGGGTTTTTTCCATCGAGTTTTTCACGCGCTGACCGATTTTCTTTTCGAGATCCATTACTTTTTTCTCATTTGAAATCAAATGAATCAAATGCTGCAGCCGGTCCTTGACATTGGCAATTTCCAATAATTCCTGTTTTTCCTTTACTTTAAGGGACAAGTGGGATGCAACAATATCTGCCAGCCTGCTTGGTTCCTCAATATCAGACACCGTTGACAGCGTCTCTTGCTTGATTTTATTAGAGACTTTTATGTACTGTTCAAATTGCTTAAGCAACGAACGCATCAGTGCTTCTTCTTCATTCTTTTCAGCATGTTCCTCTTCTAGCTGCTTAATTTCAACTGCAAACTCATCACTCTCATTTTCATCGATAAATCGGGTAATTTCCCCACGGTGCAGTCCTTCTACCAATACGCGAAACGTTCCATTTGGGAGTTTCAGCATCTGCTTAACGTTAGCCACGGTCCCGACTCTATATATATCTTTAGGCTCGGGCGTTTCCAGGCTCACTTGTTTCTGTGAAGCCAAAAAGATAGTTTGATCACCCATCATTGCTTTTTCCAGGGCCGCTACGGATTTATCACGGCCAACATCCAGATGCAAAACCATCGACGGAAATACGAGTAACCCGCGCAATGGCAGGAGGGGGAATTGGGTTGATTCTGTCGTCATATTGTATGTACCTCCATTGTTACTGGAATTTCTATGCAGCAGGTCCCTAAAAGTTTATAGAAAAATTCCTGTTTGTAAATAATAACAAGCTGCGTCAATTAGTATTGCCTTACAGAAAAAAACTACTCACGTAATCCTAATAAACAAACAAAGAGACTGACATCAGCATTGGATAGCTCCTTTCAACATGGTGAATAAAGGAGTCAAACGTAATGTCAGTCCCGGAACACTAAATTTCAATCCAATTGGTTACGCACTCTCTTTAGGAATTTTTCGTTCTCATCCTGTACTGTACCGTCATTGAACACCAGTTTCGGTCTGCCATTCTCATTCTGGACGGTCTCTTTTGTAATGATGCACTTCTCAATATCTTCACGGGAAGGAAGCTCAAACATCACATCCAGCATGATACTTTCAATAATGGACCGCAGCCCGCGCGCACCTGTTTTGCGTTCAATTGCTTTATTGGCGATTGCCCGGAGTGCATCCTCTTCAAATTCAAGTTCTACACCATCGATTTCAAATAGTTTCTCATATTGTTTTACCAATGCGTTCTTTGGTTTCGTCAGAATTTCAACCAAGGCATCCTCATCAAGTGGTGTCAAGCTGCCAACGACAGGTATTCTTCCAATGAATTCCGGAATCAGTCCATAGCGGAGAAGATCTTCCGGAAGCACCTTTTGAAGGAGTTCACTTTGATCCAGATCCTCTTGTTTATCATCGGAACCAAATCCGATTACTTTTTGCCAAGACGGCGTTTCACGATCTGATCAATGCCGTCGAATGCTCCGCCGACAATGAACAATACGTTCGTTGTATCAATTTGAATAAATTCCTGATGCGGATGTTTCCGCCCTCCTTGGGGAGGCACGCTTGCAACCGTGCCTTCCAAAATTTTCAAAAGTGCCTGTTGCACACCTTCGCCCGATACATCACGGGTTATGGAAGGGTTCTCTGATTTACGGGCAACCTTATCAATTTCGTCAATGTAAATGATGCCTTTTTCAGCTTTTTCCACATCGTAGTCAGCAGACTGAATCAGCTTCAGCAGAATATTTTCCACATCTTCTCCAACATAACCGGCTTCGGTTAATGATGTTGCATCTGCCATTGCAAATGGAACATTCAGGATTCTCGCGAGCGTCTGGGCGAGCAATGTCTTACCTGAGCCTGTTGGTCCGAGCATGGCAATATTACTCTTGGCCAGTTCCACATCATCTGCATTATTTTTCGGTGTGTTGATACGCTTATAATGGTTATAAACCGCTACAGATAAGTTTTTCTTTGCGGTCCCCTGTCCTATAACATAGTCATTTAGAATCTCATTAATTTCTTGTGGCTTCGGAAGCTCTTTAAATTCCGTTTCTTCTTCCGTGCCAAGCTCTTCCTCCACGATCTCCGTACAAAGTTCAATACATTCATCACATATATAAACGCCTGGTCCAGCCACTAGTTTGCGGACCTGATCCTGACTTTTGCCGCAGAACGAGCATTTCAATTGTCCCTTTTCCTCATTGAATTTAAACATTACATTTCACTCCTAAAAGTTTAAATCTGCTTTTTAAGCTGTTTCTGTTCATTTTTAACTTATCGTCATCATATCAAATCAGGTGGAGAAAACAAAACAATAACTCTTTTTCTGACTGACCTGATGTGACTCATTTTAGAAAACTCAGCTTATCGCAAGGCTTTCGCTGCATTTTGCAGAGAGAAAGAATAAATACCTTCATACCTGCAAAAGAAGGCCTGCCAAACCTGCGCCTCATCTGACAGTATCACAATGGCTACCGGAACGTTCGGGTCTTCTTTCACCAGTTTATGACGATTGGACAAGATACATAACAATAAATAGGAAATTAACATATCTTTCATCTTACCTAAAGCTTCCAATCGCTACGCTGACAAGGACGGCTCCATTTGCAGATCAGCTGTTTAATGAATGAAGGCTTGGGCGGACTTGTGACATTTGCTTATGAAAGTGTAAAACAAGGTGCGAATGATGATCGCACCTTGTTTTATGGTTCGTTTTTCAATTGCATTGTTAATGGCTGCGGATACCGAAAATGTTCCTTTTACAATAATGCAGTCACTGCTGCTGAATTCATACTGAATGGCTCATTTCATAAACCTTGGTGTTTTTCCATTACATTTGATATAAACTGCGACACAGTGAACAATTTGTGTGCTATGACACCGCTACGGAAATACACTACGCTTTCCGCGGGCTCGCGCTGAGCCTTCTCGCTCGCAAAGTGCGCTCACTGTGGGGTCTCAGCGTCTTCGCTTTCCCGCTGGAGTCTTCGTGTATTTCCTCCGTGGTTTGAAGCTATTCAACTTCCAATCACTGTTAATTCTATTATGATGGTGATTGGAACGGCGGGCAGTCGACTCCTGCGGGAACAGCACGTGTCTGAAGACCCCACAGCGGCGGTTTTCCGCGAGGAGGCTGAAGCCGTGCCCGCGGAAAGCGACTGCCCGGAGTGGAAATCAACGTAGCAGTTACGTCGCATTTTATAGAAATTGTTAATCAGGGTTTCAAACAGTCTTTTAGAAAAACAGCTTATTGATTAAACGGCCTTGCTGTTTTCTTTCAGAAATTCAATTGCTTTTCGTGTTTTCAGCTCTTCTTTCAATGCATCCGTGTTACCGCCAAGCATTTGTTTAAGCTGATCAGCATCTGTGCCGTACATGGATGCCATATTGTTCAATTCTTCATCCACATCTTCATCGGTTACTTCCAGGTTTTCAGTATGGTAAATAGCTTCCAGGGTCAGGTTTGTTTTCACGCGTTTTTTCGCGTCTTCACGCATTTGTTCCTTTAATGCGTCCTTGTCCTGACCAGAGAACTGATAATACATATCCAGCGTCATGCCCTGCATTTGCAGCTGCTGTTCGAACTCCTGCAGCATACGGTCAAGTTCGCTTTCAACCATTGCATCCGGAATATCGACTTCCGCATTTTCTGATGCTTTTTCAATCAAAGTTTCCTGTTTTTGATTTTCAGCATCTTGCTCACGCTGTTTCTGGAGTTCCTCTTTCTTCTTCTCTTTCAATTCCTGAAGTGTTTCCACTTCCTCATCGACATCTTTTGCGAACTCGTCATCCAATTCCGGCAGTTCTTTCGTTTTTATGTCGTGGATTTTCACTTCAAAAACAGCTTCTTTGCCGGCCAAATGCTCTGCATGATAGTCTTCTGGGAACGTGATCTCAATCTCAGCTTCTTCTCCGGAAGCTTTGCCGACTAATTGTTCTTCAAAGCCTGGAATGAATTGGCCAGAGCCAATTTCGAGCGAAAAGTCTTCCGCTTTGCCACCTTCAAATGCTTCCCCGTCAACGAATCCTTCAAAGTCCATAACTACCGTGTCACCTTGTTCAACAGTACCTTCTTCTTTGACAATCAGTTCTGCATGGTGTTCCCGCTGATGTTCAATCTCATGTTCCACATCCTCATCAGTGACTTCCACCGATTGCTCTTCTACTTCCAGTCCTTTATAGTCACCAAGCGTGACCTCTGGCTTCACATTAACCGTTGCTTTGAAAGTTACACCTTTTCCTTGTTCGATTTCTTCGATGTCGACTTCCGGCTGCTCAATTGGTTCAATCCCTGCTTCTTCGACAGCTTTGACATAAGCATCCGGCAGCACGATGTCAACTGCATCCTGGTACAGCGATTCTACTCCGAAGCGTTTTTTCAAAAAGTTTACGAGGGACTTTTCCTTTACGGAATCCCGGAACCTGAACATCTTTGACAACTTTTTTGAATGCTTGGTCAAGGGCACGGTCAAATTCTTCTGCATCGACCTCTATCGTGAGTACCCCTTGGTTGCCTTCTTGTTTTTCCCATTTTGCTGTCATAAAACACCCTCCAAAAATCTATTATTTCCATTTCATTTTTCCTTTTACAATTACATAGCATTATATGATAATCAAATTTGCAACCATCTCATTATAACATAAATGATGAACCTTTCAAGCATTACAGCGGACCTGGTCCTACGCCTCTATAATAGCCGCGTATAAGGCTCCGCACATTTTAATTTCTTCTATATATTTTGCTACTTGTTGATCCTCTTCTGCAGTCTCATGCGTATGTATATCCAAATATTCCTCACCTATCTTAGTCAATGCACGTGCAATGCTCTGAACATTATCATTTGTTGGCATAACGGGATAACGCACATAAAAAATATTGATACATCAGCTGATCCATTAATTGATATAATGATGGATTTTCCTGTTCCAATTCACTAATGAAAAGACGAGTCTGCTTTAGTACCGGATGAGAGCCAAGCTTCGATATGTCCACTGGGGACGCTTCTATTTGCACATCCAATTTTCTAACCAGAACCTTTTTTTCTGATATTTCTCTCCTGAAGCCACATAAAGATGGCGGTCTTAATCACTGGATGTACTTGATCACGACTCAATAGCAGCAGTACGTCGTCAGTCGGATTGCTTTCCAGCCTGCGCATCCGTTCGATGGACTTGTACTGATTGAAGTAATTTTCTTCTTTCACAGCCTGTAACAGTTCATTTATGTATTCGGTAGATTTTTCTGTTCGAATTTCTTCGTGCATATTACTGCTCATATCATAGAGCTGCCGGAATTGTTCTTTCGTCTCTGGCGGAATTGCATCCGACGCAAATTCCTTTTCTACTTGAGCCATCAGCTCCTGGTATTGGCTGGTCTGAAAAAGAATCGTTAAATAAATATGTACATAATGATAATAATGTTCATCAGGAATAAGGAGCAGCTCTTCACAAAGATCTTGTGCTTCATGGTACCGGTTCAGTTCCATCAGACAGATCAATTTGCCGATAACTATTTCATGATCACGTACGCCATAAGAGATTAATTGATCTAATTTCAAGAGCGCTTCGTTAAAACGTTGTTCCTTCAAGGCGGCAAGGCTTTTATCTTCCAAGGCCGTTCGCCATTTCGGAAAAAGGATTACTTTTTCAGATTGATTTGCCATCTGTTCACTCCTTTCTTATAAATTGTTTAATCATTTTCTTTTATCATCATACCCTTGATAGGACAATCCTACACTTGTTTCCTGCCCCCAGCTGCTGTTCTATATAAAAGAGAAACCCGTTTCATTGATAAACAGGTTTCTCAAGCTGATGTCCCAGGCAGGATTCGAACCTGCGACCTACAGCTTAGAAGGCTGTTGCTCTATCCAGCTGAGCTACTGGGACGTGGATTATGTATGGAGCGGGTGATGGGAATCGAACCCACGACATCAGCTTGGAAGGCTGAGGTTTTACCACTAAACTACACCCGCATGGGAAATTGAGTTTTTACTATCTTGCTGGTCACGAACCAATCATGCCTCGTCACGTTGCATGATTTCTCGACGAAGGTTACGTTCCTCGCAACTCGCAGTATATTCGGCGGAAGCGTTGCTCGTGGCTGAGGTTTTACCACTAAACTACACCCGCATGATAAACAAATTACTTTTTTGACGGACAAGAGTAATTATATGCTTTTTATGAGCATTTGTCAACATATAAAACTATTTAAAGCATGCTGGTTATATAAAGAACCAGGAAATCGACTATATCTGTCGATTTCCTCATCACATTTAACCTAATGATGTTTTCAGTGAAAGTTCTTCCAAATGATTTCCGTCTGCTGTGAAGAAATCGACACTGATATCATCCGGTGTGTCCCATTTCATCAAGACATACGTTTGTTCTGTACGCCCGCGCGGCAAAAGAATACTTCCCGGATTAATCAACAGTTGCTGGCCAATTTTTTCGGCACCGGCTATATGTGTGTGCCCAAAGCAGATGACCCGGGCCTGAAGTTCTTGGGCCCGGTAAGCGATGGCCATCGGGTTAGATTTAACCTGATGCAGATGACCGTGTGCAATGAAGAAAGAAAGACTGCCAATGGTACTTGTCTGTTCATCAGGGAACCTTGCATCCACATCACAATTACCGGCGACTTTGATAAACCCATCAAGCTCCGGTGCATCCATATCCAGCTCTGAATCACCGCAATGGATCCTAAATTCCGGCGAGTGCCGCTCTTTAATTGCTTTCAGCTCGTCCGTTGAGCCATGACTGTCACTGACGATGAGTACTTCTGGCATTGTTGTCACCTCATTTGTTCTGATTCTTGACCCAGTCTTCCAGCTGAACGATTGCATTTTTTCGGTGACTGATTTTGTTTTTTTCCGCAGAGGAAAGCTGAGCCATAGTTTTATTATAGCCGTTGGGTATGAAAATAGGGTCATAGCCAAACCCATTTTCCCCCGCCTCCGAAAAAGCGATGGTCCCTTCACAACTGCCTTTTTTAAAGATAGCTGGTTCTCCTGGAATGGCTACTGCTAGCACACAAACAAACCGGGCAGTACGCTCCGATGCTCCAACCCCTTTTAATTCATACAGCACTTTATCTATATTTGCTTGATCATCTTTCTGTTCGCCGGCATAACGTGCAGAGTAAACGCCGGGCCTGCCGTTTAGTGCATCAATCATAAGCCCCGAGTCATCCGCCAGAACTGGACACCTCATCATCCCTGCAATACTCTGTGCTTTTATGGCGGCATTTTCCTCAAACGTTGTTCCGGTTTCTTCGATATCATCTATGTCTTTATCCAGTTCAGAAAGTGAAATGGCTTCTATATGATAAGCAGAAAAAAAAAAGATTTAAATTCTTTCGCTTTGCCGGCGTTCTTCGTGGCAATAATTATTTCTTTCACCGTGTATCTTCCTTTGTTTTGGTTTCACCGATATTGCCGGCTGCATCCCCAAGAACTTCCTTTTGGATTCCATTTATTTTTCAGCCCCCCAGAGGCAAGTCCGAGCATTTTTTGCAGCTGGTCTGAAGTAAATGTTGCTTCTTCACCCGTTCCCTGTACTTCCACAAATTCACCTTCACCTGTCATAACAATATTCATGTCAACGTGGGCATTTGAATCTTCTCCATAATCCAGATCAAGCAATTCTGTACCATCCGGCGAGATGCCGACTGAAATAGCTGCCAGGAAATCAGTAACGGGCATCTTTTTAATCGTATTGGCCTTCTTTAATTTATCAAATGCCAGTACAACAGCAACAAATGCACCTGTTATAGATGCTGTACGAGTACCGCCATCCGCCTGAATTACGTCACAATCGACCCAGACGGTCCTCTCCCCAATTTGATCCAGTCTACGACGGAGCGTAACGCACGCCCGATCAGCCGCTGTATTTCCATCGTTCGGCCACCCACTTTTCCTTTGGAGGACTCACGAATATTCCGCTGTTCCGTCGCACGCGGCAGCATAGCGTACTCTGCTGTTATCCAGCCTTTGCCTTTCCCTCGCATAAATGGCGGGACACGATCTTCAATACTGGCATTGCAGATCACTTTGGTATCCCCGAATTCAATAAGTACCGAACCCTCTGGATGCTTAACATAATCCGTTGTGATCGTTATAGTTCTTAAATCATTATAATTTCGATTATTATTTCGCAATGACTGTAAGCCTCCTTATGATGAACCCAAGCTAATCCTAACATATTTTTTACCACAGGGGCATTTATTATTATCCAGCAAAAGAAAAAGACTGTGCGCGACAGTCTTGTACTGATAACAGGCTTTATGGGAGCGGTCGATGCTACTATAGCTTCTGTTTTGATATAAACTTTTGTTTGGTCACCGGTTCGGTATATGGTTCCCCGTTTTCATTAAAGAGTGTTTCTACATCTTCTACTTTCACTTCAACAGCCTCAACTGCCTTGTCCTGTGTCAATGACCGGACTAGTGATTCCATCACTTTATCAGAGATCACGGCTTTATCGCCGTCTTGTTTTTGGCTGTCTTGTAATACACCCTGGCTGAACATTACTTCCAGAACACCATCCCGCAAACTTGGATTATTCGTCAGCTCCGCCTCACCGTTGAACACATGCTGAAGATTCGTGTCAAAATTTGGTCCCTCCAGCAATTCGTTAATCATTGAACCATAAATGTCCTTGTTATCTACATCAACATGTTGGGTGACAGGGACAAAATACTGGTTGTCCCCTTGAACAGAGGGATAGTACAGCGTAACAGGCTCACTTTGCATCAGATCCACAGTTTCTGACTGTACAAGGTTAATACCATTCGCTCTCGAGTATCCTTCACCAATTGGCGTGCCATTCACAGGCATTGTATTTTGCAGTTGTCCATCGATTTGCAGCTTAACCTTATCGACCTGTTCAAATTGTGTCAAGGTATGCGTCATTGCCTGCAGGATTTTCATTTCATTTTCCGCTTTATAATTTTCAAATTCCTTGGAAACATTGACAATCATTTCCCCATTATCTTTCAGATTCAGCCCCAGTATTTGTGTACCGGCAGGCAATACAGCCTGAAATCCATTCGGCAGCATCGAAGTGACTGGCCCATCTTTCACAAGATATTCCAGTGCCTGTGCAGCAACTTCCTTGGATTCCGGCTGTGGCACCTGCAATGTTTGTGGAGCTACCATACCATTCGCATCAAGCAGATATAGCTGTCTTTCCACTGTATTGGCGGATGTATCCCCTTCAGCTTTATCCTTGTCCGCATTATCACCCTGTTTTCCGGAAGCAGGTTCGTCCAGCTCATTCTCATTTACAGCTTCAGCATTTGGTGGCGGATCAATCTCTTTATCATCCAGCGACTGTTCCCCTTGAAAACACCCGGTTAGTATAATAGCAAGCGACATCGCCATGCTGATAAGCAACAAACTGCGTTTCTGCATGTTTTTCCCTCCTACGATGGTTTGTACTATTATATATACGAGCTCAATAAAATTTTAGACCAACCTAATATAAAAAATTGGAATCTATTTTGATTCCAATTATCGCAAAGTGGCTTTTTCGATTGTAACCGAGTGGAAATGGTTAATAAATTCCTTGAAAATACCTTCCGCAATTTTTTGCGAAAACTTCCAGCTGACCTGTTGAGTAAAATTGATGGAGAGGTGTCTCCTCACCCTTATAAAGGATTCCATGAAATTCCAGAATAGTACTCGCTTCCCTTGCTGTCTCCTCACTTGATGATATAATTGCAACATCATCCCCCATCACTAGCTGAATGGTATCTTTGATAAGCGGATAATGCGTACATCCGAGAATCAGCGTATCCAGGTTCCGCTTCTGTTTCAGGGGCAGAAGCGAGTCCCCGACAACCTCTTCCGTCTGCTCCCCTGACAGTCTGCCTTGCTCTACCATTGGAACAAATGAAGGACATGCCAACGACTGGACATCCAGATCCGCATTGATATCTTTCAATGCCTTGGCATAAGCATCGCTTCTGATTGTCCCTTCCGTCCCAATGACGCCGATATGGCTGCTTTTCGTCCCGTTAATCGCAGCACGTGCCCCTGGCTTGATAACACCTATTACCGGAATGGACAGATGCTCCTTCAGCTCGTGCAATGTAAAAGCTGTAGCGGTATTGCAAGCAACGATGAGCATTTTTATATCCTTTTCCAATAAAACTCAACCATTTCCCAGGTGAATTTCTTCACCTCGTCCTTGGATCTTGGACCATATGGACACCGCTGTGTATCACCCAAATATATCAATCGTTCCTTTGGAAGCTGCCTCATCAGCTCATGCGCAACTGTAAGCCCGCCAACACCGGAATCAATAACGCCTATTGCCTTGTTCAAAACCAATCGCCTCTTCCATGTTGTTTAATCATGATTGTTGTTTCATTTGTTCGTACATGTACTCCAGAAGTTCATTCAATGTTTCTGTTTGTTCATTTGAAAGATTCCCCAGAACTTGCCCCAAATACTTTCGGCGTTTGGCAATAACCTCCTCAATGATTGTTTTGCCTTTCGTCAGTACATGGATACGGACAACACGTCGATCTTCCGTGTCCCGCACCCTTTCAACGAGACCATTTTTCTCAAGGCGATCAACCAAATCGGTTGTTGTACTGAATGCTAAACCATTTTTACTGGACAGTTCTCCGATTGTCAGAGCACCTTCATCAACCAGCCATTGCAGTGCGACAAATTGTGGTGACGTGATCGGATAATGATTGAGGATTTTTCGTCCATTTTGTTTAATATTACCTGAAATATAGCGCAGTCTTTTTTCGAGATCGGCAATGATATCGGCCGAATGATCCTTATTCAATCCGGGTAACCCCCTAGACAATACAATTTATATGAACAGTTTATCATAATCTGACGAAAATTGTTGTTCTTTGATACGACAAGATCTTTTCGCACACTTTGTTGTTTTTCCAATGCAGTTGATATAAACTGCGACGCACTGAAAATTCTCCTAGCGGGGCTATCACCTGTTCTGATTATAGTTAAGTGCTAAGAGACGCTTCGGGGGTTTCATTCTTTGGAGTGACGCAAAAAGCAACAGTCTTTTAGAAAACTGTCCTACGATAACAACAACGATACAGCAATTTTCCCAGAATGTAAATTTGCTGTTTCCTGTAATAACCGAATTTCTGGGTACATTGTCATAATATTAACTGTAGCGGAAAATGTGCTCACCGTTTACGCGTATTTTCATAAGCTATAGTGACTAAATAATTTACCCTTCATATGCAGCTCTTTGACAGCAAGGAGGGGTTATCATTTGAAGGACAACAACTACAAACCAAAGCAATTGCTAACGAAACGTGAAAAAGAAGTATTCGATCTCCTAGTACAAGATAAAACAACAAAAGAAATTGCCCAAGAATTGTTTATTTCTGAAAAAACAGTTCGGAACCATATCTCCAATTCAATGCAGAAGTTAGGTGTTAAGGGGCGATCACAAGCTGTAGTAGAATTGCTTCGCATGGGGGGAATTAGAGCTCTAAGCGAAGTACAGCTTCAAATAGTGTGGGAGTACTCCCACACTATTTATTAGTTGATGAAAGATCAATTATGCTGAAGTTTTGTTTTTACTTGGTCGGTTAATGGGACGGGCTTACCGGATTCTTTATCCAGGTTCACCATTCTTCCGCGACCGGTCAAACATAGCTCATTCTCCGTGTTTACACCTAAGTAATGAACATCAAATGAAGTAGTGCCGATTTGATTCACTTTTACAAATAACAGAAGACGCTCATTGAAATAGATCTGCTTATGGTAGTCACATTGCAGATCGGCCACAATCGGGATGCTCCCATTGCTTTCGCTGCCATCAAAAAAGCCCACTTCCTTCAAAAATTCAACACGTGCTTCTTCAAAATAAATGAAAGCCGACACATTATTGACATGTCCAAACATATCTGTTTCAGAAAAACGGATATTGACCGGTATGTGGAAAGAAAATTCCGAACGCCATTCTTGTATATCCTCTATATACGGAATAGACCGCATATGGAATGCCCCCCTTGTATGCTTTTAA
>BBCA01000028.1 GCA_001311805.1 Lentibacillus juripiscarius JCM 12147
AGTAACCTAATTGTTCGCATTTTAAAGGTAGATATTGAATTATGAAATTCACTCCAGGTTAATGGTACTTTTTACGTTTAAAGACAGCTTCATACTAGACCAGCAAGTTTTAGTATACGGTCAGTTCTGTTATTATAGTGTGAGGCTTCAAGAATTGAACTTAAGCGTAAGTATTTAAGGAAGAAGGATTTTTGAGTGAAGACGTCCATAATTAAAGATGCTTTCAAAGTTAAAAAACCCCCTTTCCGATGCGAAGAGCAATCGGAGCAGCATTAAGTGCATCCATTCCTGTCATGATTGGCATATTACTTGGGAACTTCCAATATGGCTTAATCGCCGGGATTGGTGGATTTGCTTATTTGTATGTTTTTAATGAGCCTTACAAACATCGAGCAAAAAGTATTCTTCGTCATGCTGGGATTGGCTGCCGCAATGGGTCTTGGGACGCTAACAGCAGCTTCTCCTTTTTGTTTGCCATTTTATTAGGCTTAATTGGTGGGGTCATAACGTTTTGTTTTTGGCGCTTTGAAAATGAAAGGTCCGGCAGCCATATTTTTTTGTCATCATTTTTGCCATGACATCGGCGATGGAGATTGATCCTGATGCCGCACTCCTACGAGCTGCATTAGTCTTCTTAGGTGGCATTGTTGCTTGGATAGTTGCAATGATTGGATGGTTTTCTGATCCTTACGAACCGAAAAAGAAGTCGATTTATCGTCTCTACCTTGCACTATCTGATTTATTAGCATCGATTGGAACAACCGCATTTAACGAGAGGAAGGAAAACACATTATTTTCTCTAAAAGATGCCGAAACGACATTAGCATCTGGTTATATTTCATGGCGCAGCACTGATTCTTTTAAACGTTTATATGTCTTAAAAGAACTTGGGCATGCTATATGGGGGGGATATCCTGGAATTAGAGTCTGAAGGGAAAAAGGGCGTTCCTTTTGAGATTACTGATTATGTAAGGCGGGTGACACAGTCTCTTGGTAATAGGAACAAGGTGAAAAGCATACCAGCACCTACCTTTACTAACCTAAGTTCTTTGGAAGAACATTTAGTTGCCAAAGTGGAAGAGGCGAATGCTGTTATTCATGAACCATTTCCAAACTTAGATCAGGAAATTCACTTACAAAAACAATCGATTCAGAAACAATTTGCGGATGCCTTTGACAAGAACTCTGTTGTATTTTTAACATCTGTTCGATATGCCATCGTTCTAGGAATCGCAGCCTTGATTGCTTTTTCTTTCGAGTTTGACCGTTCCTATTGGATTCCTGTTTCTTGTGGTTCGGTTATGCTTGGATCAACGATTATTAGCACATTTCATCGCTCCATTCAGCGTTCGATTGGCACTCTAGTCGGGATATTTGTCGCTATCATCATACTTTCACTTGGACCAGCGCCTATAGTTGTTGCACTACTTATCGGCATGTTTCACTTCTTAACAGAATCCTTTATGGTGCGTAACTATGCATTTGCTGTTACATTTATTACACCAAACGCCATTTTAATTGCAGAAAGTACAACACAACTTCAGGATCCATCTTACTTTGCAACTGCACGTATAACGGATGTCATTATTGGCTGTCTCATTGGGGTCTTAGGCGTTCTGCTAGTTGGTCGACAATCGGCTTCAAGCCGATTGCCACATTTAATGTCCAAAACAATTCGAAGTCAATCACAGCTATTTTTCAAGATTTTTTCTGAGAACAGTGCTCCAAATGATTACAACCGTATTCGGAATAAAATGCGAACCAATTTAAATAATTTACGAACTGTTTACGAGACAGCATTAGGTGAAATACCTAATAATATTGATTCCCTAAGTCTTGTATCGCCAGCATTATTCTCGATGGAACAGCTTGACTATTTTCTTGACTCTGCTGCCCAAAATGGAGCTGGAACAACATTGTCTAAAGATGAAGCCGCCAGATTTCTATATATTTTCGAGACAATGGCGCAGTCAATCGATCAACAACAATTACTGGAAACGTTTGAAATACCAACCATTCCAAAGCACACTAGAGTACATCAAGAAATAAAAACATTACAAGAAACATTATCCCTGTTTCTAAATCAGTCCTTAAAATGATCAGGGACATGGGGACAGGCTTACGGTTCCAGATTCGTGCCCGCGCGAACTGGGACAATGGCTTCGTCCACACGTCCCACTACGGAGGGTTTATTGAATATGTCAGGAACGCAAAGAGAAAATATCAAATTGGGACAAAAAGTACGTGTGGTACAAAAGCAGGATCAGCGTACCGGAAAGCTGACGGAAGGTGTGGTGTCGAAAATACTGACAAATTCTGCTGCACACCCGCATGGTATTAAGGTTATGCTGGAGGACGGCATTGTAGGCAGAGTGAAGGAAATAGTAAACTGAAAAAGGAAAGCTAATCAGTGAGAACGGAGAGTTGATATGGAGGATAAATGGGACAGAGCACGTGATGCGCTTTCCCGGATAACCGTTGTTTCCAATCCAAATAATAAACCTGTCACCATATATGGTCATTCTAATGATTTGAAATGTGTTGGTGTAGGTACAGACGCAGCCGTTTTTCAATACTATTACGCCCCGTCTTACGCTTTTAAAGTTTATGCGGAGGACAACGTTTCCAAGATAAAAGTGGAAAAGGATATTTATGATAGGTTAGGGGACTCTCCATATTTTCCAGCATGCTTTGCCGCATACGACAAATACCTTGTTTTAAGTTATGAAGAAGGAACAACTCTCTTTGACTGCCTCTTACAGGGGGTACACATTCCCAATCAGGCTGTCAAAGACGTGGAAGACGCAAGAGAATATATATCTAAAAAAGGGTTAAACCCGCGTGACATGCACTTAAAAATATTTTGCTGCAAAACGGAAGAGCAAAAATAATTGATGTCTCCGAATATATACAGCCGGGGAATGATTTTCGGTGGGAACATTTAAAAAAAGGGTATGAAGCTTATTATCATTTAATTGATGGAACTTCTATACCGTTCTGGTTATTAGAAACGGTTCGAAAATGGTACAACCAGCGGAATAAACACTTTTCCTCGTTTGATGAGTTCATGAGAACTGTTTTGAAGCTTACAACGTTTAAAAAATGAGAAGAACATTGGGCATAACATCAGGTAAAGGTGTTATGCCCCTTTTGCAAATAATGTGCTCTACTTGTACGATACTAGAAACAGGGAAGGCGTAATGATTTACAAGGTCATGGATGCCACAATATCGCCGCATCTCACAAAAATCTAAGAGGTATTTTTAGTCAATATAACGAATATGTCTTTAAGGGAAGGTTGACTATTCTTAGGAAATTATAATATTAAAATGCCGTGTCTAACAACAGAGTCAGCCACGCCCAGCTCCGACGAACAGGTCATACCTAGTGCTGGTGATTCAAGGAATGGATGGGAAGACCCGCGTGCGACAAACCGCTCGCATGGTTCTATGATGAGTTAGGAGCACATCTCCCCATTAGAAGTGTGCTCCCGTTTACTCGGCCGTCTCAGTCCATTCTATATGTCGCTTAACGAGCACTTGCGCTTTTAGTTCTTTTAGATTAGCCGTTTCTGCCCTTATCAAATGTTTCGTGTAGCGTTTCGATGACATCTTCTTCTTTATCGTTCCGGTTTATTGCGTTAACGTTCGTCATTTACATCATCCTTTCGGTCATACCTTGTCCAATTGTGAGGTGATTTATTCATGAAAGAAATAACCATCCGGCTTAAAGATGACACCTATGAGCAGCTGAAAGAATTGACTGAGCTTGAAAATTTAATTAACCGCCACAGAGATAAGAATCGGGATGACAATTATCAGATTGAAGATTTTGTGGTTGGTTGTATAATCGATAAAATGGAACAAATCAATCATTTCAATCTGATTAACCCATTGATTGAAAATAGTCGTCAGCCTGTTATTAAAAATCGGTTTAAAGAAATAGCAAAACAAAAGATATTTATATCAAGGATATTGCCGATCAGTTAGACATGAAGCCGCCTAATATTAGTAAAATAGTCAATAACGTTTCCCAACCCAGACTGGACTTGTTCATTAAAATATGGATGGTGCTTGGCTGCCCGCCACTGCATAAGTGTCTATACCTGGAAGAAGATTAAGTTCTTGCTTTGTCTTCTTTTTTACGTCCGAAAGTTTTGTTGACATTATACAACCAACTTGGACGTCACTATAAATTAGGTGGTGAAAAGCCAAGTTTTTCTAAGTCTTGCGTAAACCAGTGTCATAGGACAAGCCGCGTATCACATATCCTTAAGCATAATAAAATTGAAGACAGCATATCAAAAACATTATGGCATATGCTCCAGCGTCTTAATCCAGCATTTTTGAAATAGGGGCAAACGGTATTCTGCCAGAACGTTGCGGATCGATTTGGTGTGAATAGCGTATTTGCAGAGTGGATGGAATGACAAGTTCCTGATTCAAAAGGGAAGGATGACGTTAAATGACAGTATTTGAATCGCTGGTTATCATGATTTCGTTTGGATCATTAGTGGCTGCGGTCGTGTCAAATCAACAGAAATAAGCCTCATTTACTATTCCCTCCGTCACTTTTCTCAATTTACTTTAAATGAACATTTTGTCCAATTATGGATTAGGGGCTACCGGGCCGGATGACCCAGGAGCAAACTTTGAGACACCAAGGGAAGGGGTACTTGCTCATATACAGGGCTTACTGTCCCAAATTCGTGCTCGGCGAACTGGGACAATGAACCTGTCCCCACGTCCCTTTATCAAGTCAGCTCTTCGTATTCGGTGCGCCAGGCGGCTGATAAATGGTGGAACTTTCAGCCAGCCTTTCTTTTGCATAATCTCTTTTGCTTTAAAACCCAAGGATAGTTTTTCTGTCTGAAATTTGAGAAACATCAGGCCGAGATCGGTACGAAGGCTTTGACTTGCGGAAGCCGCACACATGTCTGCTGCCACGACAAAGTTGATCATGAGGGTGTTGGCAAGTTCATTATCCGTAAACTTCGCCCCGATTGGTATGGCATTGGGATCAGACTGGGGCTTATCTTCCGGTGCGTTAGGCAGGCTTACTCCTTCCTTTCGCATGAATTCTGACATTTGTTTTTATGGGATCTGGCTGTGGCTAATGCGTCCTGGTATAACTCGATTACACCTGGGTCTGTAGTGGTGTTTAGTCCTACTTCTTCATAAGTAATAATATTATTTACAAAAGAAAGGTAAGTCCAGCACGCCATGGCTTCACCGACATGTAACGGGTTTTTCTGATTATCTGTTAAAGACTGTATGACATTTGAAGCAGTCTCAAACAGCTGCGAAATCTTTTGCATGTTATTTCCCTCCATAAAAGTCGTATTTACCCGGTAGTTTTTACTTGTATGCAGAAAATATGTAATAGGGGCAGCTTGCTGGGACGCTGAACCTGTCCTCACGTCCCTTACATATAATTCCTTCGATTGGGAAATATAACATTAAGGAGGTGGACGATGTGAATGAAGACCAGGCTATTACGTCAGCAGAAATCACACAGCTTTGGGCAGCCTATGTGAATGACAGTGCATTGATTTGTCAGCTGGAATATTTCTGGGCAACAGTTGAAGATGAAGATATTAAGTCTCTTATTAAACATGGTTTGAATTTGGCGCAATCTCATAAAACTAAACTAACGGAAATATTTAATCAAGAAAATTATCCGATTCCATACGGATTTCATTCGAATGAGGATGTAAACCTAAATGCTCCCAGATTGTATTCCGATGCCTTTGTCTTGTACTATCTTCAACAAGGTTCGAAAACTGCTTCACAGGCATACAATGTCAGCTTGTCATTAGCCGGCAGGGAAGATGTGTACAATTTCTTTTCGGAATGTCTTCAAGAACAAAGTGAACTTCTCAAGAAAGTTAATACAGTTTTGCAATCCAAAGCCCTCTATGTTGCATTTCCATCACTTCCTAATCCGGAGAGTTATGACTTTGTGACAAAACAAGGCTTTCTGACGGGATATTTTGGCGAAAGACGGCCTTTAACTGGTACAGAGATCAACAATTTATTTGCAAACTATTTTCGGAATGCTTTGGGGTCAGCCACATTAGTCGGATTCAGCCAGGTCGCGGAAAACGCAGATGTTAGAAAATTCATGGTCAGGGGAAAGGAAATTGCCCAAAAGCACTGTGAAATTTTTGGCTCAATCCTGCATGAAGATGATATACCCGCTCCCACAAAAATGGAAGATGCAGTGACCGATTCCACCACTTATACATTTTCCGATAAGTTAATGATGTATTATAGTACAGGCTTAATTGCATTGAGTGTCGGCTATTATGGAACAAGTATGTCCATGAGCCCGAGAAGAGATTTAGGTGTAGCGTATAAAAGGTTAATGAACGAAATCCTGAAATACGCTGAGGATGGAGCGGAACTCATGATTAAACATGGGTGGATGGAAGAACCGCCACGGGCATTAGACCGGGATGAATTGGCGAAGAAAAAGGGATGAGATTTGCGGAGAAAATAATAAGCCGTCATATGTATGGATTGACCGAAATCGTGCATATGACGGCTTGTTTTTTTGGTTTTGGGCAAGTAATTGTAAAAGCCGTCCATGCGAGACACGGAATGGTTACAATCAACTGTTCTTACCCGATACAGTGTAATTTCATGCCGTTAACCCGCAGCCATTCTTTTCGTTTTTCGTAATCTGGAAGGATGGATTTAACGGTCTTCCAGAACGCGGGGGAGTGGTCCTGGACTTTTAAGTGGGCCAGTTCGTGGACGATAACATACTCGAATACGTTGGCTGGTGCCATAATGAGCCGCCAGTTGATATAAATGTCCCCGTCCGGCGTGCATGTTCCCCACCGTTTATGCTGTGTCCGGATTTGGACGGAATTGGGATTGGCATCCATTAGCGACTGAAAATACCCGGATCGTTCTTTTAGCTTTTTGAGTGCCTGTTTTCGATACCATTGGATCAGCTGCTGTTCCAGTGTTTGCCGGATTTCTTCCTGGGACATCTCAGCGGGGACAGATGCTAGGTAACGCCCCTGAAAAAAACGCAGGGAGCATTTAGGGATGTTACCGCGATAGACTTTGAGCCGGTAATGGCGGCCTAGGTAGGGCAGTTTCTCGCCGCTGATAAATTCATACTGCCCGGTTTTGTGTCAACTTGCTCGAGGCTGCTGATTTTGCGCTGAATCCATGGTGCCTTTTTATGTAAATGACGCCTTATTTCGGTTTCATCAATTGTTTCAGGGGCATAAACTTCTATACCATTCACGAGTGTTACAGAAATTTTCAGATCAGTGCGCGGCTGGCGATAAAGTATGTAGTCGATGGTTGTTGTGCCGTAGTTCAGACTTGGCATTCGGATCACGGCCCTTTACATGTTTTTGCTAAACCTATGATAGCATGCGGACAGAGAAAAGGTAAGTACTGACCTATTCTCTAAACCGTCATAAAAATCTTGAAATGTGTGCCTATTTTCGTTCTTTTCGCTCATATAATGGCGGTAAGAGAAAGGATTTCCTAAAGTATGTGGGGGGAGTGTCAATTGAAACGAAAAATTCTTGTTGCATATGACGGTTCTGCATTGAGTCAGGAAGCACTGCAGGAGGCAAAATTGCAGGCGGCTGGTGTTCCTGAAACGGAAGTATATGTGCTCTCAGTTGTGACGCACGGAGGACCGAGCACGAATGTGATTATGGCACGGAGCGTTCAGTCAGAACTGGCGGATAGTGTTCGTCTGGAGATGCAGGAAGTTAAGAAAGAATTTGAAGTGGATAATGTAACAGTTTACACGGATGTTGTGACCAACCATTCACAGCGTAATGCAGGGGAGAAAGTTTGCGAGTATGCTTATGAACATGGTATCGATTTAATCATTATCGGCAGCCGTGGTCTTGGTGGTGTCAAGAAACTGCTGCTGGGCAGTATAAGCACCCGGGTAGTCCAGCGTGCCCACTGCCCTGTGTTAGTCATTAAATAAACAGCATATGAAAACAAATCCGGCTATATAAGGCCGGATTTTTGTACGGTTTAGATTTAAAAAATGCAGTGTGCCCGCACTGCATTTTTTAGTTAAGGGATGCTTAATTATTCCTCAGCGTCGTTCTTCCTGGTATTTTTCCTGTGGTACTTCGCTGATGAACGGTGCAGGCTTCTCTGCCGTCAGCATGATAAGCTCGTGCATGGCCCTTGTACAGGCGGTGTAAAATAGGGTTCGGTCTGTTTCATTGCTATATCTTTCTTTAGACGCGTCAGGGACGATGACGGCATCCATTTCGATCCCTTTTGCCAGGTAAACCGGCAGTATCAGCAGCCCTTTTGGAAAATTGCTGGCGGACTCGTCGATTTGTGTGAAAGCGATTTTGTCTTTTAGCAGGCTGGCGACTTGACTGCTTTCTTGTTTCGTTTTACAAATGATACCGATCGTTTCACTGCCGTTTTTGCGAAGCTTATTCGCCTCGGCCACCAACGTTTGGCCAAGTTGCTTCTGTCCTGCTGGATCAGCAGTGGTTTGTTTCCTTCCCTATTGAAAGGTTCTATCATCTCATTGCCTGGTGCAAAAGGGATGGTGAACTCAGCAATTTGCCTTGTCGAGCGGTAGCTTTTGGTTAATGTAATTTTTTCATACGAAGCTTCTTCCGGACTCGCGGCCACCAATGGATTCTCATCTGCCATATAACTGTATATTGCCTGGTTGATATCTCCCAGCAGGGTCATTCGGGCATTTGGGAAAATATGCTTAATACAGGCGAACTGGAATCCAGCATAATCCTGCGCTTCGTCAACGACAAGATAACGGACAGACCGGTCGTGAGGGGTGCCAAGCAAGCGGTGCTGAAAATAGAGGTAAGGTGCTGCATCCTCCCATGGCAAAAAATTCTCCGCTAGATTGGCGGTTGTATAGGTGCGGATCGCTTCCCAGTTTTCCGGTGGTTCGTCCGGCGTCCAGTCCGTGAACAGCCTTTGATAAGCAGCAGAGGTGTGGACGAATTGATACTCTTTTATTTTCTTTTTAATAGGTGCGAAAACCCGTTTGATAACTTCCTTTCTTAGGATGCTCTCCTCGTGGACGACTTCATTTGTTTCATGTTCCGCCTGTTTCTGTGCTTGGTAAAATGCGTCCTGATAGTCTTCTTTATCCAGCAGTTCTGTTTTTTCGAGTACCCAGTCTTTATCCAGTTCATTCTGCTGCTGATCCCGTATTTCCTGCAGCAGCCACCTGGCAACAAGCTCTAATTTATTCGGGATCGTAATCGTCTCGTCCAGCGAATAAAAGTAATCACTGATCTGTTCTTTGGAAATGAGTACTTCACCACGGAATGTAATGTTTCGAAACTGAATGTCTTGTGTGTTCAAATGATCGATAAAACCATCAAGGAGACGCATAAAAGACAGATCTGATTTGCAGTCGATGTTCTTCATCCGAATGGAATCGTTCTGTTGATTGGTTCTGGTCATAACATATTCCATTTGTTCAAACGGCGATTCAATGGTGAATGGATGCCTGATCTGGTTCTCCAGAAAATCCAGAAATGTTGTCTGCCGCACGTTCGTTTCTCCGAGTTCTGGAAGCACATTGGCGATATAGCTGGAAAATAAGGGGTTCGGTGATAACAGAACAATATTATCAGCGCTCAGGATGTCACGGTACGCATACATCAGATAGGCAATGCGCTGCAGGGCGGCGGATGTTTTGCCGCTGCCGGCTGCACCCTGGACAATCAGATATTGATTGCCTTTATTCCGTATAATCCGGTTCTGTTCTTTTTGGATGGTGGCGACAATGCTTTTCATTTTGGTGCTGGCGTTGTTGCCTAGCACTTCCTGAAGCAGACGGTCACCGATTGTTACCCCAGTATCAAACATTCCGTTAATAATACCTTGTTGAATGATGAACTGTCTTTTTAGGGTAATCTCCCCGCTAATGGTTTCTTCCATGGTTTCGTACTGTGCCTCACCAGGCGAATAATCGTAATAAAGGCTGGAAATCGGTGCGCGCCAGTCGTAGACCAGGAAGTCCTCGTCGCTGTTGTCCATCAAGGAGGCAATGCCGATATAGATTGGTTCCTGTGTTTGTTCTATGTCTTCATGGAAGTCGATGCGTCCGAAATAAGGGGACTCGCGCAGCCTCTTTAATGTTTTAAGTTCATCGTCCAGTTTGCCATGGGACTGCTCCTTTTGGGTGAGCAGTTCTGCTTGTTGCTTGATGCTGGCCTGTGTTTCGATGACATCATCCGGTTCATCGATGTTGACGGTCACATCTTCCCAGAAATCCTTTCGAAGTTCAATAACACTTTCTTTAATGCTTGAGGCCCTGGCAATTATTTTTTCAGCTTTTTGGTCGATATGGTGAATGACACGATCGACTCTCAGCTGTTCTTCTTCGCGTGTATGGTTGTTTGTTGACGTCAAAAATCAACCCCCCATTCCTGTCCAATAAAATTCATCTTGTCACTATAGTATATGCATTTAGATTGTCTATGATTGTAACGGGGATGTCCCGGTTATTGCAATTATTATATATTGTTGGGAGTGAGCGGCCTTTTATACGGCGTATGGACTGGGACGTTCACATGCATGTTAGCCATGTTGCGGAACTTTGCTTTTGGATGACATGGCTGCCACAAATTTTCCCCCATATTCTCATCGTTTTCTAATCTTTCTCCAATCTGTTCCTTATTTAGGCCGGTTATGCTAGCAGTAGATTCAATGAAGAGAGGAGACATAATCATGCGAACATTTGTCATGAGTTCCGTAGCAGGGGCTATCCTTATCGCTTCCGCAGGCTGTGCTGACTCAGCAGCTGTGGAAACGAATAAAACAGCAGATATACAGGCGGAAAAAGTCGCAGCAGAACAGACGGAGGAACAGGATGGGAAAGCAGAAATGAGGGAGGCAGCGATTGGAGCGTATCCGGAAGGCGATATATTGGATGAACAGGTTACGATGGACCACTATCAGTTGCAGGTAGTGGAAGATAACCCCGGTGTCCGTGTGATGTTTCTAAGTGACGAAAATGGACAGCGCCAATTTAAAAGTGTTTTTCAAAAAGACAGTCATATACTTAAAGTAATCGACCTTGATCAGGGGTTGATTTTTAAAGGAACGATTGGATGATAGAAGGAATTTGAGCAAGCGCTGCCTTATGTGCGGCGCTTTTTTTGACGTATAGGACGTACTAGTGCAGGCGTTGTCACAGGACGTGACGACCTTAGCCTGCGGACGTGGGGTTAATGCTTGAAACGTGGGCCAATACTCTGTAGCGATAAATTGACACGATCGGCTAAATGATTTATTCTTAATTCAGACTAAATGAATTCAGAAGAAAAACCATCATGGGATGGAGGAATCGTTATGAACGGAATTAAAGGTATGCATCACGTTACGGCAATTACGAGCAGTGCGGAGAAGAATTATGAGTTTTTCACATATGTGCTGGGCATGCGGCTTGTTAAAAAACAGTCAATCAGGATGATATTCGGACGTATCATTATTTTGCCGACGATAAAGGAAATCCGGGAACAGATATGACTTTTTTGATTTTCCAGGCATTCCACAGGCACGCACGGAACGAATGAAATTTTCAAGACAGCTTTCCGGGTACCAAGTGATGAGGCGCTGACATATTGGGAGAAGCGGTTTGACCGGATGGACGTGCAGCATGAAGGGATTAAAGATGAGTTCGGTGTTCGGACATTGTCGTTTACCGATTTTGATGATCAGCAATATCAGCTGGTTTCCGATGAAAATCTGGACGGCGTGCAGGCGGGGACACCGTGGCAGGACGGCCCGATTCCACTTGAGTACGCCATAACCGGTCTCGGTCCAATCCATGTGCGCATCGCCAATTTTGACTATTTTAAAGAAATGATGGAAAAGGTCCTGCAATTTCAAGAGATTGATCAGGAAGGGGATCGCCACCTGTTTGAAGTTGGAGAAGGTGGAAATGGCGCTAGGGTTGTTGTTGAATATAATAATGATCTGCCAAAAGCAAGCCAGGGTTTTGGAACCGTTCACCATTCGGCCTTTCGTGTGGAAGACCGGACTGTACTGGAAGAATGGATTGAGCGCATGGACAGCTTCGGATTCAGAACATCCGGCTACGTTAATCGATTCTATTTTGAGTCCCTGTATGCCAATGTTGCTCCACAGATTCTGTTTGAATTCGCAACAGACGGCCCCGGCTTCATGGGGGATGAAGATTATGAAACACTAGGTGAAAAACTGGCCCTGCCGCCGATGTTGGAGTCCAAGCGCGAACAAATTGAGCAAATGGTCCGACCGATTGATACGGTGAGAAGCACGAAAACATTTGAGAAAGAGTATGAATAAGGATGATACAACAGGCTGAACTGATCGGGTTCAGCCTGTTGCCGTTCATAGAGTTTTAACCAGAAAATGTAAAGTCGCGCGAGCCGGACCAAAAGTCGCGCGAAAATCGAGAAACCCCGCGCGGACTAATGTAATCTTATAATCCCATCACAATAGTGGCTTCTTCGATCGTTTCGACTTGATAAGGAATGAGATGCATGTTTGCCACTGGTTACCCCTCCCCAGAATTAGTTACCTTCCATTATACGACTTTTTACTAAATTCGAAATAGTTATATAAAAAAGGGGCCTTATGACCTTGGGAAAAGGGAAAAAAGAACCAGTTGGATGTCTGATAGTCCCGTCACAATGAATGAAAATGATTGCTTTTGTTTGATGGAATGGTATATTAGGATTAGATAAATGAATAGCGCATCACATGTTACTGATAAGATTAGGCATGGTGGTATAGAAGGGGATAAGGGATAAGAGACCTTCGTGTACTGCCATGCCTTTTTATAATGCGATGCGATGCTTTGTGCATACTAATACCCGTGAATGAAATATCATCTAAAAAGGAGTTTTTAGCATGTTTAAAAATCTGTTCAAGAAAGAAAGTCCAGAGACACAGTTATTCGCACCTGTGAACGGAGAGATTATTCCGCTGGAAGAAGTGCCGGATCCCGTGTTCAGCCAAAAATGATGGGAGATGGTATTGCCATTAAGCCATCCGAGGGGAAAGTCTGTGCACCGGCTGATGGCGAAATCGTCCAGTCCCGGATACGAAACATGCGGTAGGGCTACGGGCAAAAGATGGCTCCGAGATTCTCGTTCATATCGGGCTGGAGACGGTAAGCTTGAATGGGGAAGGCTTCACTGCAGAAGTGAAGACTGGGGATAAAGTTTCAGCCGGTGATGTGCTAATGACATTTGACTTGGACTACATCCGTAACAACGCCGAAAATGATATTACGCCGGTCGTTGTGACAAACGGACAGGAAACCGGGAAACAGTACACGATGACAGAAGAGAAAAAAGCGACAATTGGTGAAACGGTGATTATCACTGCTTCAGCAAAATAACTCCCGGAGAAGGGGGCAGGCTGATGAAAATCAAAAAGATACTTAACAACAATGCCGTGGTTGTTACAGATGAAGGGGAAGAAAAGATTGCCATCGGTTCTGGACTAGGTTTTGGCAAACGAAAAAAATGACGTGATTAAACCGGCTAAGGTAGAGAAGTTATTTGTACTAAATGAAAATGAAAAATTGCATCAGCTGCTGCTCCGGATACCGGAAGAGCACTTTACAATAGCCGAAGACATTATGAAATATGCGGAGACCCACTTGGACACACCGCTAAACGATCATATTCGTGTTCAGCTGGCCGATCATATTTCCTTTGCGATTGAACGGGAGCAGAATGGCATCCAGCTTAAAAACGCCCTGCTGCACGAAATCAAAGTGTTATATAGACAGGAGTTTGATATTGGTTTGTGGGCGATCCGGCATATTAATGAAGAGTATGGCATTGGGATGCCAGCTGATGAAGCAGCCTTTATTGCCCTGTATCTCCATACGATGAAAATGAAAGGTGGTGATATCCACGAGACGGTAAGGCAAACATCGATGGTACGCGATATGGTCCAGGTGATCAAAACTGAATTAAACATTTCCATTGATGAAGCCGACATTGCCTATGAACGTCTCGTGACGCATTTGCAGTTTGCTTTAACAAGGGCGAAACATTATGACAGCCATGTGATGGATAAAGAGATGTTTGAAATGATCCGGCATAAATACAATGTTTCTTATCAATGTGCACAGAAGGCAGCACATAAATTATATTCATTACATGGGGTTGAGCTGCCAGAGGAAGAATTGGGCTACATTACGCTGCATATTGAACGGCTGCGGTCGCATTAGTTTCACACGATAGATTTTTAAATTAGGAATTATATTTTGTAATCGGATTCAGTGGTGAAAAGGCTGCCGTCATCCGGAAATGTGTGCAGTTTGATGGGATTGTAATTTTAAACAAAATAATGTTAGGAGGTAATTGTTATGATGAAATATTTGCAGAATCTCGGCCGCTCGCTGATGCTGCCGGTTGCAGTATTGCCGGCTGCGGCGATTCTGATGGGAATAGGAAATTGGATTCTTAATGTTAATGAGGGCAGTGTCATAGCCAACTATCTGACAAGCGGCGGTGACGCGATTCTCAGTAATCTCGGCATCCTCTTTGCGGTCGGTGTCGCTATTGGAATGTCCAAGGAGCAGGACGGTGCTGCTGGTTTAAGTGGTCTTGTCGCATTTTTGGTTGTAACCACTGTTCTAAGTGTCAGTGGTGTGGCAGGTCTCCAGGGCGTGAGGAAAGTCAAGTAAATGCTGCCTTTGAAAATACTGATAACGTCTTTATCGGTATTCTTTCCGGTATTGTTGCGTCAATTATGTACAACCGGTTCAGTCACGTAAAATTACCTGATGCATTTGCTTTCTTCAGTGGAAAACGTCTGGTGCCGATCATGAGTGCAGCTTCCATGATGGTTGTTTCTGCTGTATTATTCTTTGTTTGGCCCGTTGTATATAATGCTTTGGTTTCATTCGGTGAAGCGATTGTTAGTTTGGATGCCATTGGTGCTGGTTTATACGGCTTCTTTAACCGTTTACTTATTCCAACCGGTCTGCACCATGCGCTGAACAATGTTTTCTGGTTTGATGTGGCCGGAATTAGTGATATTGCCAATTTCTGGGCTAGTGAAGGTGAGAAAGGTATTACCGGTCGCTATTTAGCTGGGTTCTTCCCGGTTATGATGTTTGGCCTTCCTGCAGCAGCATTGGCGATGTATCACACGGCTAAAACGAACCGGAAAAAACAAGCTGCATCCTTGATGATGGCTGCCGGCTTCGCATCATTTTTACCGGTGTGACAGAGCCGCTTGAGTTCTCTTTCATGTTCCTGGCTCCAGCATTGTATGTCGTACACGCTGCATTGACAGGACTTTCCCTGGCCATAGCAGCAATGTTTCAATGGACGGCCGGATTCAGCTTTAGCGCCGGCTTGGTGGACTACACCCTGAGTCTCAGTGTTCCGATCGCCAATCAGCCGCTCATGCTCATCGTGCAAGGCTTAGTGTTTGCTGTTATCTACTACTTCCTATTCCGCTTCCTGATTGTTAAATTCAATCTGAAAACACCAGGACGGGAAAGTGACGATGACGTACAAACGGAAGAAACAACAGAAAACGGAAACCAAGCTGAGGCAACCGGTGCTGAGGATTCCGGAGACAAAGACGAAACTGCCGTTATGGCGGAAACGATTTATGAAGGCCTGGGCGGTGATGAAAATGTCCTGACAGTTGATAATTGTGTATCCCGTCTGCGCCTTGAAGTACAAGATATGGACAAAGTCGATCAGAATAAAATTAAATCAGCAGGTGTACCTGGCATCAACGTTGTCGGCAAACACAACATTCAGGTTGTCGTCGGTACACAAGTACAATTCGTAGCAGATGAAATCCGGAAAATGCGGAAGGAAAAGTAATTAAACGAAAGCGAACAGCGCTGGGGTGCTGTTCGCTTTCATTTGTGGTAAATCGCTGATACAAGACGTGGAACCGCTAATTAATTTCAGCTCAATTGAAATGAAAAGCGATTTTCGGTTTCAAAGACCCCTTTTTGGTAGGTACGCTCCACGAATGTAACATTATGTTGCTTATCGACCAGTAAAATAGTCGAGCAACGGGTACCATATTCGGGTGTTTTGATGAACAGTGGTGATAATCTTCGCTCCAATTCCAGGCCAACACCAGTGTCAGGGAGCCAATCATCGCCGGCTTCCTCAGCGTCGGACAGGATCGTGAATAGGGCATCAATTGATAAGGTTCGATTGTTCGTTATATAGTTTTTCAATTCCTTTTTTCCTTTGACCGTTTTGGGCCACGGTGTATCAAGGAATGCATTGCTCAATGCGTGCGTGCCGGCTGTCACTGGATAAAGGTCGTCATGAATATTATTGCAGTAATATAATTGATCGGGATGGCCGGCAATTAGATTAAAGCCGCCGTACGACCTGTTTTCCTGCTGCAGGCTGGTTAGAAAATCGGCTGCTGGTGTGCTGCTTTCGAGAAAATTCCGCACAATATGTCCGCGGGATTTTTTATTATGCTGTTCTTCGTTTGGATCACGATAGTTCGTCAACGCCGCTATACGACCGCTTTTTGTGATGCCAAGCCAAGTGCCCATTCCTTCCAGGTCCTGTCCGGCCAGTATGTGTGGCTGATCCTCCCAAAAGCCGGCCGGAGCAGTTGGACGCCTGTAAAACTCGTCCCGATTGGCGGCCATAATCAGTTTATAATTCGAATGATCCCCTAAATGAAAATTAATAAGACACATTTTCGAACATTCCTTTTTTCTCCATTATATTGCTCCAAGCGGCTCGGTTCCAGCTAAATGTTTGGCATGTGAATCTGGTGAGTTTCCGGCAGGGGAGCACACCATTCTGCACTCGAGGCCCTAATGTAAAAAGTAATCGCTTGATGCCGATTACTCCATTTCCCAACTATTATTGATAAATATGGTCCACGTTTTCCTTCATTTTTGTCGTATCTTCAGTTGGATCGTTCCCCATTTTAATTCAGGTTCTGCAGTGAGGACGATTTTCCCCGACTTGATTCGTTCGCTGTAATCTTTGGCCTGTCCTTCCGAAAACCCTCTGTCCAGCAGTTGGTTATATATGTCGGCAGTTTCGTTAATTCCAGTAAAGATTACTTTTTAATCTTGTCGATGATGGATGGGTCATCCTGATTTGTTTCATGTTCGAGACTGACCACTCTCACATCAGTTTTGTCATGAAGCTTCTCAGCGTACGTTCCATCTGCGAAAATTGTAATGTTTGAGTTGCTGTAACCTTCTAGTTCCAGTATGTCGACTGTTTTGACTGCTTCTTCCACCGAATCAAAAGGTCCGAAAATTTCTTCCGCCATTACCAGCACCTCCTCTGGGTATTGTTTTGTTAAAACTTCTTCCCTGGCATTGCATCTATTAAACGTTAGCGTGCAGGAGTTTAGAAGAGGTTGTCGAATGATATATATAGGAAGAGGTTAAAGATGGGATGATGTCGATGTGTGTGTTAAAGCTTCAGAATGTCAGTACAAATATCGGCGGGACAACCTTGCTTGATGATATATCGTTTACGATGGATGCATCCTCGGTTACCGCACTGGTCGGCCATAATGGCGCCGGAAAATCCACACTAATCAAAACGATTATGGGGGGTGTTGGAAAAATCAGAAGGAACCATTACTGTCAACGGAACGTACAGACAGGATGAGTCATTTCTGACTTATAAACAGCAGCTGTCCTATTTGCCGGAGGAACCGCTTTTAATGACGGAATTGACGGCGATGCAGCATTTTCAGCTGTACGGAATGAGCTATGCGCTGGATGAGCAAGTGCTTCAGGAACGAATCAGGCGGTATGCCGCAGGGTTTGAGCTGGAGGATAAGCTGGATGACTATCCGGAGCAGTTATCGAAAGGAATGCGGCAAAAAGTCCAAACGATTTGTGCACTGCTTCCGGACACACCACTGTTGCTGATTGATGAGCCGTTTATGGGACTGGATATCTACGCAATGGAATATTTGGAAGAACTGATCAGGGAAAAAGTGTCGGAAGGGACCGGCATTCTTTTGACAACTCATCAGCTTGAGCGAGTGAGGGGTATTGCTGGACATTATATTATGCTCCAGCACGGGAAAATAGAAAAGCAAGGTTCCGCTGCAGATTTTCTTACGATTAAAAGGAGAACAGACGATGACGAATGAGTTAAGAGTGTTCACTTTTCTCCGCAAAAATCGTTTCCGTAAGAAAAGAATGATGTATAAGCAGGCATTCCATGTAATGTTTGATAAAACGACGGCCATTTATTCCGGTGTGCTTGGCATTTATATGTTTGCAGCCTTTTTATTTTTGGCGATTTTCTGGAAGCTTATCAGCCTTATTTTATGACGATGGAAAAGTACGCGGAGGCGGGTTTTGGGCTGTTTTTGACGGTGCTCCCCATCCGGTACATTATTCAATCATTCCGTGACCCCGGGGTGCTGTTTTCCAGTTCGGATTATCAGCTCATGTTGCTGCCATATAGTAAGGAGAAACTATGGATTATTATTTTTGCCTGGAAGTGGGTCAAAAGTATTGTTATCTATGCTGCGGCAGCGCTCCTGATTGGAGTCATGACGCCAATCTCCGCTTCAGTAATCATAGCCTACGTTGTGTTGATTGCTGCGTATGATTTGCTGATGGCTGTGCCGCAATGGAAGCTGTTTTCCCAATCATGGCAGATCAAGCTTGGCTTTCTGTTTGCCGCAATTGCTGTTAATGCCGCTGCGGGACTGTTTACACAACCGTATATTGCCGCTGGGCTTGTGTTTGCCATTTTTCTGATTGCCGTACTTGTGATCCAAAACATGTTTCGCGGTATCCAGTGGCAAAAGGTAACGGATGCGAGTGATTTTCAAATTTGGCGGATGCCGCTGATTGGCTATGCAGCTAAGACAAAGTTTAAGCGACGGAGGAATCATAGCATGTTTCCTGGCCATTCCCGGCGCAAAAAACCTTTTGTTTCTAATCAGGCCATTTTTCACCGGATGTGGCGGGTCTATTTCGGAAAAAATATGGAATCTGCTGTTCAGACAATTGGTGTACTAGTTCTGATGCTTACCTTGCTCATGGTTCTGCATGACCATCTATTTCCTATCGGTGTCGCTGTTGCCATTTATACCTACACATCCATTGCCGCAAGTTTTTATACGGATCGAATGAGGTCTGATATTTTGCATGTTTTGCCATGGAATTTGGAAGGATATAGACAGTCCTATTTTATTTGGGTTGCAGCAGGTGGCATCTTTCTGTTTGTGCCGATACTGATTTTTCATTATGTGCATTTTACTTTATGGTCTCCGCTGAATTTGGTATTCTACTGCGTTGTGTTCTCATATATTTATAACATCAAAATCGAAAAATCAATGGCAATACTGGCGAAACAGCCTGCCAGATTTGAAATTGCAGAAAGCATGGCTGTTTGCTTTTTGATTCTGACAGCGTTTAGCGGAACATACCCGGTATTAACGGGCGGCGCAGTACTTGCTGCTTTTTTACAATTTAAGAAAACATAAAAATTTCGGGACGAATGCC
This sequence comes from Lentibacillus juripiscarius JCM 12147, assembly GCA_001311805.1. The sequence goes on from BBCA01000028.1 coordinate 19,495, forward strand.
GGGATTTCCAATGGGGGAAAAATACTATTCCCTTTAACAGGTTTTTCTACTATAATGACTGATTATGTGTCTGAAGTCCCCTTCTACTCAGGGAGGTCACTTTATTGAATTTTACAGAAAGAAGGATCATTTATGACAGAGCATGACCAGAAACAGGAGTCAAATCAGAAGACGAAACGAACAACCATTATGTTAGTTCTTATTTCGGGAGCGTTCGCGGCGATACTGAACCAGACATTGCTGGCAACTGCGCTTCCGCATATTATGGCAGACCTGCACCTTGAAGAGAGCACTGCCCAATGGCTTACGTCCATTTTCATGCTGGTAAACGGCATTATGATTCCAGTAACAGCTTTACTGATTGGCCGGTTTACGACAAGAACATTGTTTATTACAGCCATGGGTTTATTTGGATTAGGTACACTTATTTGTGCCGTTGCACCGACTTTCGGGCTCCTGATGGTAGGACGGATTGTCCAGGCAGCAGGTGCTGGTATTATTATGCCGCTGATGCAGACCATTCTCATGCTTATTTATCCGGTTGAAAATCGCGGTTCGGCCATGGGAATGTTCGGGCTGGTTATTGCTTTCGCGCCAGCAATCGGGCCAACTTTATCCGGTTACCTGGTTGAGCAGTTCCCGTGGCGGAGCCTGTTCTACGTTGTTTTCCCGATTGTCGTTATTGATATTGCTATTGCTTACTTTTTATTAAGAAACGTTACGGAACGAACGAACCCAAGAGTCGATGTTCTATCCATTATTCTGTCATCACTCGGTTTCGGCGGTCTATTGTACGGATTCAGTGTGGCCGGTTCGAGTCCAAATGGCTGGGGAAGCACCCAGGTCATTGTCTCGATGATTGTAGGGGCGATTTCACTGACTTGGTTTATTCTAAGACAGCTGAAGCTGAAAGAACCAATTCTTGAATTCAGGATCTTCAAGTATAAAATGTTCACGCTGACGACAGCGCTTGGCATGGTTGTGTTCATGGCCATGATTGGGGCGGCAACCGTATTGCCGATTCTGATGCAGAACATGCTTGGGTTCTCCGCACTTGAATCGGGGCTGGCTCTTTTGCCAGGGGCTGCTCTGATGGGACTGATGAACCCGATTACCGGAAGATTGTTTGACAAATTCGGAGCCAGATGGCTGGCGGTAATCGGACTGATCATCGTGAGCGTCACGACGTTCATGTTTTCGGACATGACAACAGAAACGACGTTCGCATACATCGCTGCCGTCAATGCTGTTCGGATGTTCGGTGTGGCGATGGTCATGATGCCGGTTACGACGGCTGGTCTGAACGTACTGCCCGATAATTGATGCCGCATGGAACGGCCATGAACAATACGATGCGGCAAGTATCCGGTGCCGTTGGGACTGCGATGATGGTTACGGTGATGTCCAACAGTGCGATTCCGGACCAGGGTCTGGAAGGAGCGGTTCACGGTGTTAATATTTCCTTCTTTGTTGTTGGTTTTATCGCTGTGGTAGGGCTTGTGATGGCCTTTTTCATTAAAAATCCACAGCGTGATGCTAGGCGCTACGGCTAGAGATGATCTGGCCGTAGCTAATTTTTGGCATTGCTTGAGACATATGGGACGAGTGATTTGGATATATTTCTAGGGAAGTGCCTGTGTCGGGAGCGCGTGAAGAAGGGAAAGAGTTTTGCTCTTGGCCGGGTACGCTGGAAAAAGGCGTTTGCCAAACATGGAAAGGGGCTGTACGTACGATGCGTATACTTATAGTTGGAGCGAGCGGTACAATTGGAACGAAGATTACGGAAGCATTGGGGCGTAAGCATGAGATTATCCGGGCTGGAAGGAATGGGGCGGATGTTTCTGTCGATATTACATCTCCGGACAGTATTGCTGCTATGTACGAAGCAATAGGTTGTGTGGATGCGGTGATCAATGCATCAGGCGGTGCGAATTTTAAGGCTATACCGGAATTGACCCCGGAACTGAATGAAAAGGGAATCCAAAGCAAGCTAAAGGGGCAAGTGAATTTAGTGCTGCTCGGCCAGGAATATGTCAATGACGGTGGCAGTTTCACGCTGACCACCGGTGTCATGATGGATGACCCAATCCCAATGGGGGCGTCCGCAGCGATGGCAAACGGCGGGGTGAAAGCTTTCGTGAAAGCAGCAGCGATTGAAATGCCAAGAGGAATCCGGATCAATTGTGTAAGCCCGAATATAGCAGAGGAGTCATGGGAAAGACTTGGTGAGAAGTTTGCCGGCTTTACTCCTGTTCCAGCTCAAAAGGTGGCAAGAGCGTATGTGAAAAGTGCAGAAGGTGCACAGACTGGCCAGAATTACGAAGTCTATCACTAATTGTCGCGTGACGATTTGGCAAAATTGTAGTATCATTGGTCTATACATCATGTACATAGAATGGAGGATACTAATTGAACAAAAACGTTGGTTTGCACTGGGAATAGCGGCCATTTTATTCGTAGTTTCCATTGGCTTTCGGTTCATGTCGAGCATATTCACTGCTGATGTGGAATCCATTATGGATATGCCGCAACAAAATACCAGGAAGAAGTCGTGGAAGAGGGAACCGGGAATAAAATAGCGGTTCTCGAACTGGAAGGGGTTATCCAAAACATTTCTACCTCTTCGCTTTTGAATTCAGGCGGCTATAATCATGAACGGTTCCTCGAAAAGCTCGAACACGTTGGCAAGGACCGGTCAGTTGACGGAATTATCCTGCGCGTTAATACGCCGGGCGGAGGCGTCGTGGAAAGCGATGAAATCCACGATCAAATCGTTAAGGTGCAGGAAAAATATGATAAGCCGGTTTATGTGTCGATGGGCAATACAGCAGCTTCCGGAGGCTATTATGTGTCCGCACCTGCTGACAAAATTGTAGCCCATCCCGCTACATTAACTGGATCGATAGGCGTTATCATGGAAAGCATGAACTTTGCGGAGCTTGCTGATCAGGTCGGTATTGACTTCAATACGATCAAAAGCGGCGAGTTTAAGGATATCATGTCCCAGAATCGTGAAATGACCGATCAGGAGCGTGACATTCTGCAAACAATGGTCGATGACATGTATGCTGACTTTGTCGACGTAATTGTGGAGGGCCGTGACATGGCTGAATCGAAAGTTCGTGAGCTTGGTGACGGACGTGTATACACCGGAAGCCAGGCTGCAGACAACGGACTTGTCGATGCGCTCGGCTCCATGGAAGATACAGTCAGCATGATGAAAAAGGATTTTGACTGGCCAAACGCGAAAGTTGTGGAATATAAAGGTGGATTTGAATGGAATCAATTCCTTTCAAGCTCAGTCAAAAGCATGTTTGGCCAAGAGACCGAACTTCTGGATATCCAGGAACTGCTTCGTCAATCCAATGGGCCGCGTGCGATGTATTTATACTCGAAATAAGGGGGTGCCGTCATGAGTGAAAATCAGGAAATAACGACCGAAATCGCCTCAGGAGATCACCATAGCTATGCCGGCTTCTGGATGCGCTTTTGGGCGTATTTAGCTGACCTCTTGATTGTGTTCAGTTTAAACGGCATCCTGCTCAGTCCCTTTAAATTCATCGGTGGCGGGGAAATGGATGTCGGTTTCTGGACGGTGATCGGAATAGCCGGGGCCATCGTCTTTTATCTGTACTTTTTGCTGATGACCAAGTATTACGGAAAACATTGGGCAAAATGATTTTTGGCCTGCGCGTTGTGCGGGAAGATCAGGAGCCGCTCAAATGGAGCGATCTGCTCATCCGTGAAGTCATCGGCCGGTTCATTTACCGGGTATTCTGGTTTATGAGCCTGTTCTATTTGTTTGTTGCGTTTACCGAACAGAAACAGGGAATACATGATATGTTTGCCGATACACGTGTTGTGTTTGATAGGTGATTGTAGGGTGGTGTTTCCATAGCGCCACCCTCATTTTTTGTTGTATATATAGAAGGATTTAAGAATTTTATCTATTCAGGTTCACCATAAGTGGTGGCCTGATTTTTTAATTGTTAATATCTCAGAACTGCACTACAGTCCCAATAAATTGCTGACAACATAGAATAGCTGCATAGGAATTTTTGTTTGGAGGCTTCGTTATGTTGAACACAGATTATGGGGTACCAGAAGTTTATGAGCAAGAAGCAAAGGAAAATCTGGAAGAAATATATCAGGATATTCAGGCCGTCTTAAAGGTACCTGTTGTTAATTTTATTTTTAGGACATTGGCTCTGTATGAAACTTTTTAGGTACGGCATGGACTCAAGTTCGTTCCAATATGCTGACGTTTGAGATGGAAAAGGCTGCTGAGAGCCTTAGGTATCCTGACATCAGTGTGAATACACCCGAAATAAATTGGGAGAAGTTTATGATTTATCAACTATCGAGCAAATAAGACGCGTTGTTTTTACATTCAATTATGTGAATCCGAAATTATTATTAATTGCCAGCGCTTGGGCAGAAAGTTTAGGCAATCGACCTGTAGAAGGCGGGAAAAATGATGGTGGATTTCTAATTCCGGGAGTGACTCCAGGATTACCTGATATTCGATTAGTGGATATGAATTATACAACTCCGTACATCCAAAGCCTGCTCATGGATATTGTTAAAAAACATCATGCATATGACGCCGCAAGTGATTACCGCTCACTAGCAAATTACCCCACATTTTTGGCAAAAAGCTGGGAAAACTTGAAGCCATATGTTGGATCAGATGAATATAAGCTGCTTGGTGCTGATCTTAAGAAAAGGTCAATTGAACTCGTTCATGAACGAATGGCTTTTCCGGTTACAATTGATACCAATTTTTGAATCAGTTTTATAGCCCTGAGGACATTGCTGGAATTATGGGGATCACTTCCATGTTTCAAAATTTACTCCCTGATTTAATTATTGAGGGTGAGTTTTTTAGGCGGATGATTGGTTGAAAAATGAATTCACTGGAGAACATGGCAAGCAGGACATTAAAACCATCTTCATCTTGGAGATGGTTTTTAATATTTTGGTTATCCCAAATCACAGCAGTACTTGACAACTAACTGCTTGTAGAGGTGTGTTCCCTCTTGTTTTTGATGTTATCTGAATTAAAATAAAAAGTGGAATATTCAGACCATGAAAGCATCGATCATTCACTTGAGGAGTGGAATTATGAACGTAGATGCAAATGTATCGGAGGATCTTGGCGGTATGCTCGTTAGGGCTCGGCGGAACACGCTTGGGGATTTACTGACGCGGACAAGGGACAGAATGCCGGAAAAAATCGCTATTGCTTACAATGGGCAGCGGCTGAATTACGCGGAACTGGATGATATGGTGAACCGGACAGCACGGGCATTTCTTGCGGATGGCATGGAAAAAGGGGATATGGCCGCAGTCATGTCCAAAAACAGCCTTGATTTCATTGTTGTCAAATTTGCCCTGGCCAGGATCGGTGCGGTAATGATTCCAATCAATTATATGCTTTCTGGTGAGGATGTGCGCTACATTGTGGAACACGCTGAAGTTACAGCTTTTATCGCTTCTGAGGAGTATGCCCCTGTACTGGATGCATCGGCTGGAAGATGTGATATCCGGCAGCGTTATGTGATGGATGCGATGGGTGTATTTAAAGGCGATTTGGCTGATTGGACTGCTTTGTCCGATGTACGCGCGGATTGTTCAGCTGCACTTGTTGATGTGTCCATTCATGACGATGATTTGGTACAGGTGCTTTACACAAGCGGAACGGAATCGCGTCCGAAAGGGGTCATGCTTACGCACAAAAGCCTCGTCAGCGAGTATGTAAGCTGTATTGTCGATGGGAAGATGGAAACTGGTGACGTGCTGGTTCACGCCTTGCCCCTTTATCATAGTGCACAGCTGCATGTGTTTCTGGGGCCAAGTATTTATCTTGGGGCAAGCGGTGTGATATTGGAAGCGGCTAATCCTGAAGTAATACTAAAAACGATTGAAGAAGAGGGTGCAACACAACTGTTTGCGCCGCCAACCGTCTGGATTTCGCTGCTCAGGCACCCCGACTTTGACAAAAGGGATCTGTCGTCACTGCAGAAATGTTATTACGGTGCAGCCATTATGCCGCGTGAGATTTTAAAGGAGCTTGCTGAGCGGCTGCCACATGCACGGTTCTGGAATTTTTACGGACAGACGGAAGTGGCTCCGCTCGCCACGGCATTACAGCCGGAGGATCAGCTGCGCAAGCTTGGATCAGCAGGTGTCCCGACTTTGAACGTGCAGACGAAATTGTTGGTGATGATGGTAATGAAGTACCGTGCGGGGACATTGGCGAGATTGTACACCGCACGCCGCATACGATGAAAGGTTACCTGCATGACCCTGAAAAGACGGCAGAAGTGTTTAAAAATGGCTGGTTCCATAGCGGTGACCTCGGCGTGATGGACGAAGAAGGATATATCACCATTATTGACCGGAAAAAGGATATGATTAATACAGGTGGAGTCAACGTGTCAAGCCGCGAAGTTGAAGAAACCATTTATCAAATAGACGGTGTTTCTGAAGTCGCAGTCATCGGCATTCCTGATGCGTATTGGATTGAAGCGGTGACAGCGATTATCGTGCCAAAAGCAGGTGCGGAATTGACAAAGCAGGTTGTGGAAGATTTTTGCCGGGAGCGCCTTTCGTCATTTAAGGTTCCAAAGTACGTGGACTTTACCGATGAGTTGCCGAAAAATCCAAGTGGCAAGGTGCTGAAGCGATCGCTGCGTGCCAAATATGAAACAAAAAGTAAAACGCCTATGCTCGAGAATTGTAAAAGTCAAAAGCAGAGCATGTAGGTGTAAGCCAACTTTTTCTAAAGCATAAAAGCCTTCAGTGTAGAAAAACTATGCTTGGAGGTGGTTTGATTGGGTAAGAAAAATAACCGCAGTAAAAACCAAGTGAAGTCAAGTGTCAATAAACAGGGGCTGAGTGAAGAAGTGGCAGATCACCAGCCTGACAGCCAGCTCGAACAACGGGCTAAGAAAAAGAACACAAAGATTTGACAACGTATGAAAATAGGCATGCGTGGCTTATGCACTATAGAAAAGACAATCCATGAGGGTGATCATCATCGATAACACGTTGCACTACTTGCGCGAGTCACTTGCGAACACAAGTGAGCAGGATATGACGAAGCAGCTGATTGAAAAGCTTCAGACAACCGAATTTAGTGATGAAGAGGAATTTGTTAAAAGTCTGGATGAGGAAGAAATAGCGTACCTTGACTCCGTAGTTGAAAAAGAACTGAATTATGCGCGGAACGCAAATGATGAGGTTAGGGCAGGGCAGCTGCTGGAAGTTTATGAACAGCTGTTTTGAGCATGAATTCGTCGACGACCGTTGAGTCTAGAAAACCTTAACAGGTTAAGATTTCCATTGATTTTATGGCGTAAAACGTTAGTATATAAATACAGGCTGCATTGTTCGTATTTAATTAAGTTTTAACCTCTAACAGATGAATAGGGAGTTTTATATCGGGATTCTAATGTCGTGCCTCCTATGCGTGGAAGACAGGAAGATCCCTGCAAACACCCACTTAGTGAAGTGGTGGTTTTAAAACTTTTTATTTCGAAATACGGCAATTGTGGCTGCTTATTATGTACATGACAGACCAGTTCCTCTCGGGGAGCTGGTTTTTTGATGCTTAGAAATTATAAATTCAGGCTGTTTTTAAAAGACTGCTGCATGTTGGCTCCGGAGAATGAACCCTACTTAACAATTTTTATAAACTGCGACATAACTGCTACGTAGATTTCCACTCCGAGCAGTCGCTTTCACCACAGACATAAGTGCGACATCTGCTCAAGCTCCGTTTTTCACGGTGTCTTCTTTACCGCGGGCACGGCTACGCGGGAAAGCGCCGCTAAAAGTCCGAAAGAAGGCTTCTCAAGGCCAAAAACCACCCAAAAGCGGGCCGAAAAGTCCGTGAGAAGGCTTCTCGAGGCCAAAGCCATCCAAAAGCGCCGCTAAAAGTCCAAGAGAAGGCTTCTCAAGGCCAAAAGCCATCCGAAAGCGGGTCAAAAAGTCCGAGAGAAGGCTTCTTAAGACCAAAAGTCGAGGTCACTGAAAAGGTGCCCCTTTTTCAATGTTGATTAATTCAAAGAAAAAATGGGAGACTTTTCACCAAATCAATGGATGAAAATCCCCCCTTCTGCGAGGAATCCTGCTTCACCGAAAAGCTTGCAACATGACGAGCACAAAGCAAAGCTTCACCGAGTACACTTCAACCAGCGAGGAGTGCTGCTTCGTCGAAAAACTTGCAACATGACGAGCACCAAGTATTCTGCCGGAGCGGAATCAAAGCACTCAATCATCACTAAAACCAGAAAAACGTCACGAAAAAGAATTTTCAGTGTGTCGCAGTTTTACATCAACTGTACTGTATTGGATAAACAAACGCCGTAGATAATTGGAACAACACAAATATGGAATTTATTCGCAAATTGTTCTATAATTTGGGGAGTGAGGGAGGACTTTGTGTATGAGAACGAGCCGGTTCATGCGATTTATTGGCGGACGTGATCTGATTTTCGGATTGGTCTTGCTGATACTGATTGGGATTGCCATATATATTTATACGAAGGTTTCTTTTATTTTTGATCCGATTCTGACCATCGTTTCAACGGTTGTTCCGCCGGTGATTCTTGCTTTATTGCCTATTATTTGCTGAATCCGATTGTCAATTTGCTAGAGCGCGGACGGATTGACCGAATTTGGGGAATTATCATCCTTATCCTTGGAATCAGCGGGCTTCTTACAGGAATTATTCTGCTCACTGCTCCGGCGATCGAAGCACAGGTGAAGGATTTGGCGGCTAATTTCCCATCTTATTTAAGCCAAATGGGTGCCGGGATTGAAGGGTGGATCCAAACTTCTTTTCTCGCGCCATATTATGAACAAGGGTATGCCTGGTTCACATCCAATTTGAGCGATTTAACGAGCAGGGTTATGGAATCCATTGGTGGCGCTGTTAAAGGGGTACAGAATATCGCTAACGTAATCACCCGTGTTGTGGTGGCGCTGGTGACGTTTCCGTTTATCCTATTCTTTCTGCTTAAGGACGGCGGGCATTTCAAAGCGTTTTTTTTTGTCTGAAACTGCTGCCGCCGCGGTACAGGGATGATGCTGATGAAATTCTAGAGAATATGGATGTTCAGGTTGGTTCTTACATACAGGGACAAATTATTGTTGCTTCCTGCATCGGTGTTTTGTTGTACATTGGTTACTTAATCATCGGTCTTGATTATGCGATCACACTCGCTGTCGTTGCGGCTGTAACCAGTGTGGTGCCGTACCTGGGCCCGATGATCGCCATTTCACCTGCTATTATCATTGCGATCGTCGATTCACCGGTTATGCTTCTGAAATTAGGAATTGTCTGGGCGGCGGTGCAATTTTTAGAGGGGAATTTTGTATCACCGAATGTAATGGGCAAAACAATGCATATCCACCCGCTTACGATCATCATCGTCTTGTTGGTTGCCGGGAATTTGTTCGGTGTTGTCGGTGTGATTCTTGGTATTCCGGGATACGCTATTTTGAAAGTAATCGCCGTTCACCTGTTCAAACGGTTCAAATTTCGCTATAACCGGTTTTATGGAGATGAATATGGCGCATATGAGGAAAAATAAAATATGCGTACAGGCTGTTCTCCTTTTTCGTGTTTTTCCATTAGGCATGAATCCTCAATGATGGTTCATATAATGGATTAAAAACGAAAAAGGGGACGGGTTAAAATCGATATTCGTGTACTTGAACCACATGATGCAGAGGCATACCGAAATCTTTGGCTGGAGGCAATGCTGAACAGCCCGGAAGCTTATGTTTCGAGCTACGGGGAAGTATTGTCTAATTCTATTGATGTCTATAAAGTCCGTTTCCAGTCGGAGAATACCGTGACGTTTGGAGCGTTTTCAGAAAATGAACTGATAGGCATTGTGACACTCACCAGGGATACGAAAAGCAAGACAGAACATCGTGCGTATATGGAAGCCCTTTATGTCACGCCTTTTGAAAGGGGCAAGGGACTGGGCAGACAGCTGATGCAGACGGCGATTAATTATGCGGAAGCACTCGACGGGGTAGAGCAGCTATGTTTGTCCATTATTATCAGAAACCCGATGGTGAAACGCTTCTATTATGCACTTGGTTTCATGCCATCCGGGACGCATAAGCGTGCAGTTAGAATGGGTGATCGTTATTACGACGAGGAGTTTATGGTGATGTTTCTGCACTGAGCCATTGAATAAGGAGAAACCATTGCCGGTGTTGGAGGATATATATGCTAGAAATCAATGTATCACATACATTAATTGATCCGGAAACGATTAAACAGCTGCTGGAATGCCACGGTCTGACATGGGAAATGCAATGTGAAATTCTCTACCGTGGATTGAATGACACGTACAAAATTACTGATGAACAGGGGCGGAAGTATATTTTCAGGCTTTACCGGGCGGGCTGGCGACATAAACAGGCTATTTTATTTGAATTGGACGGGCTAAGCCAGCTCTATGCCAGGGGATTTCTTCTGTCCGTTCCCGTGAAAAAATTGGATGGTAACTATATTTATGAGCTAAATGCTCCTGAAGGCGTGCGCTGTGGCGTGCTATTCACTTATTCGGAAGGGGAGCGCCCGCAGATCAATACAGAAACGTCAAAACTGATTGGTACCTCACTCGGCCGGTTGCATCATTTGACAACGGATTTTACGCCAGCGTATGAGCGGGGGTTTGAGCTTGATATGCACCATTTGCTGGACGAACCTGCCGAGGTCATTGCCCCCGTACTAGAAAAGCATACCGGCCGGGAAATGGTGGAGATACTACATACGGTTGTCAAAAATACGAAAGCTGATCTGGAAGCGCTGGACCTTGAAAAAGGCTTCTGCCACGGTGACTTTCATAATCATAATATGCATCTGCATAATGGTGGTATGGAAATTTTTGATTTCGACTGCTGTGCAATTGGATTCAGGGGATATGATATAGCTGTTACCTGGTGGAATTTAAAAACAATTATAAAAAAATGGAGGAAGAATGCTGGGATGCCTTTCTACAAGGGTATTTGGCACAGCGGAATCTGGGAGCGGATGACATGCGCAGTCTGCCACTATTTATAACAGCTAGACGAATCTGGCTGATGGGTACCATGATTGCCAATGAAGATGTTTGGGGAACCAGCTGGATTAATGAACGGACAATGAAACTGTTTATTGGCCAGCTGCGGACGGACAGGCCCGGGGATACAGAACTGCAGGAATTGGATGACATAGACGTTCTGATGTATAAAGGTGTCGGAGAAACGGAGTACTAAGGGATCCCCGCTCTTCCAGTCCCTTTCCCCATCCCTGAACTAGCCAGTATGCTGTCAGCCCGTTGGCCACAGTGTGCCTGCACATAGTCTTATCGGATGGACGGCGTCGTAATGTATGGTAAAATCAATATGAGACGAAAGCATTATACGAAAATCCTTGCCAATGACTTTTTGACTAGTTCTGTGATGGACATTCCTGTTAGAGGAATGATTCTAAACGAATGGAATACAATGAAATTGGCTGTTTTATTTGGCTGCTCTGATCCAGCTATATTTACTGGAGCTATACAATCCAGTTAACATCTTGGGAGCATGGCCGCAGGAAGCCCAGCAGGCAGACCGCAAATCGAGTCGCAAGCGGCAACTTGCGACTCGGACAGATTCGCTGACAGGGCGTGGCGGCTTCGGAATACGCACTGAAAAAAGTAATTGCCCCGTCTCCGCCGACGGAAGGGTGGTTACTTTTTTCCATTGGTATCAACAATCAGCACGACAAGTGTCCCAAACATGAGCATCAGCTCGAGCGTCTTGTCAATCGGAATCACACACTTCAACCCCTTTCATCTAAGGGATTTGAAGCCGCAAAGCAAGCGAGTGTATTCCTCTTTTGCTTCCAATCCTCGCACGCCCCTGAACCTGTCTCTTCTATTATACTACATCACAACTGGAAAAGCTTGTCATTAACGGAAAATGGTTAATTTTTCTCATTAATCTGTCACCGGTGCTCTAGTTCGATACCCCTAGTTTATTCGTCGGAAAAGTGACGCCCAAATTTCTAAGAAGTACCATAATCGAAAAAGACGACTTTCTTGTATAATATAAATGGAATACCAGATTATTAGAGAGGAGACGTGACGTGAAACGAAAAAAGTGGGTTAAGATAGGAATCGGATTACTAATTGTCCTACTGATTATAGATATTGGTGCAAGCGTGTATTTTTATCAGCTGGCTATCGATCGTAATGAAAAAGACTTTCTGCAGGGGAATGAAGATCTGGAAGTATCCGCTGAAACAAAGGAAGTACTGCTGGAAGGAGACTGGCGAACATGGGTCAATCAACAGAATTTTGATGAGTGGACGATGACTTCCCATGACGGAATTGATCTGAAAGGATACTTTCTTGAGGCGGATAAACCATCCAATAAAGTGGTTGTCATGGCGCATGGCTACTTAGGAAATGCAATGGATATGGGGCTGTTTGGCCAATACTATTATGAGCAGAAGGGCTATAATATATTTACTGCCGATGCACGGGGACATGGTGCAAGCGGAGGAGACTATATCGGTTTTGGCTGGCATGACCGGCTGGATTATGTGGATTGGATAAAGCGGATTATTGCGGAATATGGTGAGGATACGGAAATTATTTTGCACGGTGTGTCAATGGGAGCTGCGACGGTGCTGATGACTGCTGGTGAAGAGCTTCCGGACAATGTGAAAGCTGTTATTGCAGACAGTCCGTATACAAGTGTGTACGATCTGTTTGCCTATCAAATGGACCGCATGTTTCATTTGCCATCCATTCCATTCCTTCCGTCCACAAGTGCTGTTACCCAGCTGCGGGCAGGATATTCATTGAAAGAAGCTTCGGCACTTGACCAGGTCAGGAAGGCAGAGGTTCCGATATTGTATATTCACGGTAACGCCGATACCTTTGTTCCGACTAGGATGTCAAAAAGTTATATGAAAATACGAAAAGTGACGCGGAACTGCTGACGGTAGATGGTGCGAATCACGGGGAACCGTTTGTTGTTGCTAAGGAAAAGTATATTGATAAGGTTAATGAATTTCTAAATAATCATACCGACTGGTGATAAAACAAGCGTCCTATTGAGGGCGTTTGTTTTTTAGATTTTATGATGATAGTATGCGGATGCGGATGCTTCTCGATGTAATTAATGGTATAATGTATAATCATGGTATTTGGGCGAATGCCTAAACTGTATAATCATTTTCCGTGACACAAGGAGTATACGATGAAAAACGGCTGGAACATTTACGCAAATGATATGAAAAATATTATACGAAACTGGGTCGCTGCCATTCTAATCGGCGGCCTTATTCTATTGCCTTCCCTGTACGCCTGGTTCAATATAGTGGCTTCCTGGGATCCATATGGCCAGACAGACCAAATCCCAATAGGTGTTGTGAATGAAGATACGGGATCAAAGATCAGGGGGAAGAAGATACATGTCGGCGATAATCTTGTGGATACTCTTAAAACAATGATTCCATGGATTGGCATTTTACAAACCGTGACGAAGCAATGGATAAGCTGAAATATGGCGATTATTTTGCTGTCATTGTCATTCCAGAAAATTTTCCGATAAGCTGGCTACCGTCATCACAGACAACCCCGAAAAAAGTGAAATGGAGTATTATGTGAATGAAAAAATCAATGCCATTTCGCCAAAGATTACCGATAAGGGTGCCAGCACAATTGTGGAGCAAACCAGCAGTAACTTCATATCTACAGTAAATGGTGTCATTTTCGATATGTTTGATAAAATTGGCGTAGAATTGAATGAAAACCTGCCGGATATCAAAAAGTTTGAGGATTATATCTTTACGATGGAAGAAAAGTTGCCGGAAGTCCATGACTTGGTTTCGAATGGGCTGCAAGATACGAAGAATGCCCAGTCCATCATTAATGAAGCTCAAAAATGATTCCAGAGGCTGAACGGGCAACCAGCAATGGGCTTTCAACAGTTGGGGATACGGCTTCCCTATTGTCTAAAGCTAAAAATCGTCTGAATGAAATGGCACCAAAGATTGAAGAGGATTTGAAGAAAGCGCAGAGCACAGCTAAGGACATCAATAAACTGCTTCAGGATGTTCAAAATCAGAACATTGATTTCAGCAGTGGAAAACAGTTGCAAAATGAAATAAACAACTCGTTGGATAATGCCATTAGTCAGATAGGAAGTATTCAATCAGAATTAAAAAAGCTGAAAGACATGAATCAGGATCAGCAGAACAGTGGTAATGGACAAAATGGAAGTGATAGTCCTCCTAGTGGGAACGAACAAGGAGGCAGTGAGAATTCCTCTGATCAAGGGGATAATGCCCAAAATGGACAGAATCAAGTGTTGGAAGAAGCCATTCGTCGCTTGGAAACATTAGGGGGTGCCCTGCAAGAAGTGCAAAAGAATGGGGGTAAAATCACCTCTTTTATTGAGGATAAACAACAGCAAGTGGATTCTGTTATTACAAATTTAGAGGAATTATCAGGCAATACGGCAAACAAGATAGGCGATTTCCTAAAGGACTACAAAGAAACAATTGAACCTAGAGTCAAACAGGAAATCAGCCAAGCTCAAGAGACCTTAACGGGTGCAAAAGGGATACTGTCTGAAGTACAATCAACGATTCCAGAAGTTAAAAGTATTCTGGCAAACACAGAAAATCATATCGGTAAGGGGCAAAATGTCATAAACACAATCCTTGGGGAGTTTCCTTACGTAAACGATAAAGTCAATGAGCTTGCGGACAGAATTCGTGATATCCAGGGCGATACGGATATCAATGAAATCATTAAGTTATTGCAGAATAATCCAGAGGCTGAGCGCGGGTTTTTTCCGAACCGGTTAAACTGAATAAAATGAGTTTTTCCAATTCCAAATTACGGCTCCGGGATGACGCCATTCTATAGCGTTCTAGCTATATGGGTCGGGGGGATTGCTTCTGATTTCTTTGTTGGCCGCTGATGTTCATCATCGTGAAGATCTGACCGGCAGAGAAAGATATCTCGGGAAACTATTGACATTTGTTACAATTGGATTATTGCAAACCGTCATTGTGACGCTTGGGGATATATTTATCGTTGATGCCTATATAGCAAGACCTGGATGGTTTGTTGTATTTGGTCTGCTGATCAGTTTGGTGTTCATGCTGATCATCTATACGCTTGTTTCCCTTTTGGAGATGTCGGAAAAGCGATGGTTATCGTCCTGCTAGTGCTGCAAATTGCCGGTGCTGGCGGTACTTATCCGGTCGTTCTTCTTCCCGAGTTTTTCCAGGCAATCAACCCATTCCTTCCGTTCACGTATGCCATTGATTTGATGCGTGAACCGGTAGGGGGCATCATTTGGGAAGCGGCTATATATGATATGGCCATACTGGGATTAATTGGACTTGGCTTTCTTTTGTTTGGTGTGCTGTTTAAAAATGCGGTTAATAAACATACGGATAGACTGATGAAAAAATCCAAAGAGGCTGGTCTGTTCCATTAACTCGTTCCTATATACGTGCTGGCAGTAAAAGCAAGGGGCGCCTTCAATAATAGAAGGCGCCCCTTGGACTGTGCAATGTTCCTATAAATGTGTGTTCAAAAAGGAGGATGAACCGTACTTTTTGAACAATCTCTTATAAATACTCGTCAAACCAGCGTGTAATGTGGTTCAACCGTTCCATTCGCATGTCCGGTTTTCCGCTGCGGCTCAGTTCATGATTGGCATCAGGGAAACGGACAAACTCCACTTCTTTGCGCAAATGCTTTAGGGCAACAAACATTTGCTCACCCTGTTCAATCGGACAGCGGTAATCTTTTTCACCATGTACAATCAGTAATGGCGTTTCCACATTTTCAGCATATTTTAACGGTGAGAAATCCCACAGTGCTTTCGGGTCTTCGAGCAAATTTTTGCCAAGTTCCCATTTAGTGAAGAAGTAGCCAATGTCACTTACCCCGTAAAAACTTAGCCAGTTGCTGATGCATCGCTGGGTGACAGCGGCTTTAAACCGGTTGGTGTGACCGACGATCCAGTTCGTCATGAACCCGCCGTAGCTGCCTCCGGTTACGCCAAGTCGGTCATGATCTATAAAGTCATATTTCTTTATTACATAGTCAACCGCAGTCATCAAGTCGGTATAATCTTTCCCGCCATAGTCTGCACGACATGCATCCACGAATTCCTGCCCGTACCCCGTGGCTTCCCCGCGGATTGGTATATAAAACGACATAGCCTTTGGCGGCAAGCAGCTGTAATTCATGGAAGAATGTCTGTCCGTACATGGCATGCGGACCACCGTGCACTTCCAGAATGAACGGGTATTTTTTACTTGCGTCAAATCCATATGGACGCAGCAGCCATCCTTGGATTTCCCAGCCGTCATCCGCTTGGAATGTTAATGCCTCTGGTTCACTTAATGCTACTTCATCAAGGAATTTCTTATTTGCGTCTGTCAGCTGTGTCAGCTTACCATCCTGATCAAGCTGGTGGAAGTTGCCTGGATCTATTGGAGTGCTGATGCCCAGAATAAAATTACTGCCATTGAGGGCGAACCCGAACACATGACTATTGTCTTCGTGCAGCACACGCAGCTCCCCTGTCAGGTCCACCTGATAAAGACTGGTAGACCCTGTATCAGTCCCAATAAAGAAGAGGTGTTTCCCATCTTCGCTCCAGATAGGCCCAGTTTCCGATTGGCCCATTCTTGTATCGCCAATCATTGCATCACCCAGCTGGAAGTCCCAGTTGCTGCTGAGGCAGGTTTGTTCGCCGGATACGGTATCAATGATATATAAATCATTCAGTGTTGCCCCCTGGTAGGCAAACTGGTGTCCGAAACAGGCAATTTTCCCTCCATCCGGTGAAAACCGTGCGCTGACGTATTGGCCATTTCCGTCGGTCAATTTGGTTTTTCTTTTGTTGATAGGTTCAAGAGATAAAGGTCATTCGTTAATTCATAATCTTCGTCGTCACTCAGGTTGGCACTGTACAAAAGGTATTTTCCGTCTGGTGTGATGTCTTCCAGATGATGATGGGTGTCCGCAGATGTGAGCTGTTCAAATGTTTCCTCTTCCAGTGAATATTTGACCAGCTGGGTGCGTTTCTCATCATGGAATCCGTTGGCATCTGATTTGTATTTCAGCCGGCTGACGACGAGTGGCTGTTTGCTTTTTCTTCTTTTTCTTTCCTGTGCTCTTCATCTGACAGTTCGTGCTGGCTGGTCACATCGTCCTGTGCCTCCAGTGGTGCGCTGAAAATGACGGAGTTGCCATCACTGACCCATTCCGGATTTGAAGTGCCATGTTTAAAGGTGGTCAGCTGTCTGGCTTCTCCGCCATTAGTATGTAAGAGCCAGATTTGCTGGGTGCCGCTCCGGTCGGACTGAAAAACAATGCTTTTGCCATCCGGGGAAAAGCGCGGATGACCGTTTTTCGCGTCACGAAATGTCCATTGTTTCGGCTGTGCCTCATCAAGGGACTGCATAAACAACTGTGATGTATAGTCATTGTCGTCAGTGGCAGCTGTGGAAACAAAGGCAAAGGTATTTCCGTCGGGTGCGAACTGTGGATCACTGAGCACGTTGATTGTTTTTAAGTCATCTGCGGTTAGCGGACGTTTGATTGATCGTTCATGTTTCTCCTCCTCGGACGTGCAAATTTTCTTTCTATTGTAAACTATTTCGCGTTACGAATCAATGAAATTTTCTTTAAACTGTAAATAAACCCTTTGCATCGGCAAAGGGTTAGACGTTCATGTGGGTAATGGCTGCGTCTTGTTCGTAAAGGTATTGGAGTTTTCTGGTGATACTGCCTGGTTTTCCGTCTGCGATTTGGCTGCTGTCGACCTTAATGACCGGCATGATTTCAGATGTGCTGCTTGAAAGGAACAATTCATCGGCGTCCGGGATGTCATCGACAGTGAATGCTTTTTCGATAAATGGCATGCCTAAATCGCCAGCGAATTTTTCCGCGCGTATACGGACACAGCCGTGCAGAATGCTTTTGTTGCTGGGTGGGTATAGATAGCGCCGTTTTTGACAAGGTAAATATTTGATGAACTGCCTTCCGTTACGATTCCATCTTTTGGAGAATTGCCTCATAACAGCCATTCTCCTGTGCTGCTTGCTTAGCCAGGACATTTGGCAGGAGGTTCAGGCTTTTAATATAGCAGTTTTCCCAGCGGGTATCACGCTGCGTCATGGCAGAAGCCCCTGTTGTCAGTTTTTCCGTTTTGCGTGGCATATCCTGTACATAAGCATAGACATTGGCCGGTACATCTCCTGGAAATGCATGTGTACGCGGTGCGGAACCACGAGTCGCCTGCAGATAAATGATGCCATCGGAGGTCATTTCATTCCGCTTGAGAAGTTCTGTCAATAGATTCATAGCTTGCTCTTTTGAAAATGGCAGGTCAAGCCTAATGGCGGCGGCAGATCGGAATAAACGGTCAATATGTTCAGTAAATAGATACCCGGTTCCTTCGTAAAGCCGGATAACTTCATAAATGCCATCGCCGAATTGCAGCCCGCGCTCTTCGAATGGATAGGTGAGCTCATCACGGTGGACAAACCCAGTTTGTGATAGTGTAATAGGATAGACAGACACCTTATTCGCCCCCTTCAGATTTAACGTTATTCTATATGCTACACAAGGGCCTGTAAAGTGATCAATTTTAGGAGTTGGTCAAAGAGTCTGATAAAATCTTTGGTGGAACAAAATGGAATTAACAAGTCAAAAAGCACACCAAATCTATTGAGATTGAATAAGAATTTCTACCTCTCTTATGGGTGTCTTTTGGTCTTGAGAAGCCTTCTCACGGACAATTCGGCCCGCTTTTGGGTGGCTTTTGGTCTTGAGAAGCCTTCTCTCGGACTATTCTGCCCGCTTTTGGATGGCTTTTGGTCTT
>BBCA01000029.1 GCA_001311805.1 Lentibacillus juripiscarius JCM 12147
ATGACAATCATTTTGTGGGGCGCCATCCTTGCCTGGGAAAAACGTACTCAGTATTTTGTGCGTAATGATGGCAGTCCGCAGCTAGCGATGGCAGGTCTTGTGGTGTCCGCCTTACTCAACATTGTCCTGAACTATTGGATGATTTTTATATTGGAAATGGGAGTGAGAGGCGCTGCGTTGGCATCGGTTATCGCAACGGCAGCAGGCTTACTTATTTATTGCATTCATTTTTTCAAAAAAGACGCCGGATTAAAATTTACCAGGCTAAGCTGGAGAAAAGACGACATTCTAACGGTTGGAAAACTGGGATTTCCCAATTTTTATCTGAAGCTGGAACTGGTGTCTTTGTCATTGGCTACAATATCGCATTATCTTATTATGCTGGCACAACCGGTTTGGCAGCTTTTTCGGTCATTAACTATTTGCATACATTTTATGTTCCTTGCATTTATCGGGATCGGATCATCCATCCAGCCGATGATCAGTTTTTATTATGGTGCCAACAAATACGATTCCATTAAAAACACGGTGAAGATTGCTGAAATAACCGGTATTGCGCTGGGAGTCCTTTTTCTTGGTATCGGCTGGTTTGGTGCAGGGGGTCTTGTGTCGATTTTCGGCGTGGAAACGGAAACCATACGTCAGCTTGCTTCTAAAGGGATCACCTTATTCTTTATTGGTTATTTGTTCATGGGAATCAATTTTATTTATATGACATATTACCAATCGATTGCTTACGTAAGGCCGTCCATCGGTATCACACTGTTTCGCGGTTTCATCCTTTTAATTGCCGCACTGGCTATACTGCCGGCCTGGATTGGCACTGCAGGAATCTGGCTCGCCCTACCCGTTGCAGAAGGTTTAACTGCCATCTTCCTGATGCTGTTCGCAAGGAGGAACGTCATGAATCGGCCGCTGCAATCACGGGGGTATTAAGGTAGACTTACTTCGGTCACACGTGAATGAGTTTTTGTTAAATGTCAAATTTTTTCTTTTATCAATTTGGCTGATAGGGAACGAAAAGATTTCAACTGAGACGTCGCTATCAGCCTGTGATTTCTTGCGTAACGTCTCTCTTCCGTGCCATAGATGAGTCCTAACAGCTTCTGCCGGAACATCCAACATTTCACATATTTCTTGTGTTGACAATTGATCCTTTACCCTCCCCCCACATCTAGACGCCCTTATATTTCCGATAAACCTTCATCGACCAGCGCCAGCAAACCAGCCAAATGCAACCAGTGGAAAAAAATGGCAATTCCCCATAACATGAGAGAATTCCGCTCCATCAAGTTGATGGTTAATTCAGCCAGTTGACCAACGAACTTAAAACTGGTTCACAATAAGGAACAAAAATAGAATCATAAAAACAAAATTACTGTCGCCCCACTGGAAGAAAAAGCCTAATTGTAAAGCTAAAATACTAAGTGCAAAGAAAAATACTACCACACATAACCCTGCCCAAATTCTAGTTGACGCGGCATCCGGAAAATTCACTTCATACAACCACCATAATCCACACAACCAGCCGGCCATCAATACGTTTAAAAGAAAAGTGGATATATATTTGGCTGTGACAATCTCTTTTAACGTAATCGGCAATGTATGCAAAAATGAGTAAAATCCTGTACGGTTCTCTTTACCAGGTCTGCTGAATAGCATCATCCAACTTATCGCATATGGCATAAACAAAACAGCAAACGAAATCCTCGACAACTCTTCAAAACTGAATCCCGTCTGCTTTATCCGGTTCACTATTCCTTCCTGTTGGCTGCCGACGATCAGAGCTATACCGAGGACGAGGGATATAAGGAAATACCAAACAACATCCGCCGCTGATCATACCATTCTTCTTTGATGAAATTAAAAATCACATCTGACCTCATTTTGCTCCCCCTTCCTCCAATGACTCAAAAGCATTCATCCACTCCGTTTTATACCCTTCATCTATAGGAAAACCTTTTGTTCACCTTTCTTACGGATAGCCACCAGCAACTCAAATAGATTGCAAGCGATAAACTCATAAAAATCATAAACACGAAGACGCCGGGTTCCTTTCCCATACGCTTCATAAAAAATCCTAAAAGAGTAAACACACCACCCCAGATAAATATAGTAATAATCATAGGAGTCATGGTGAGCCGCCGCGCTCCCCAACGGAAAAAGGTTTGTAAAGTCATAGCAGCGATAAAAATGATAAGAGAAGCAAAAAGCCCACAGGTAACCAAGTTTCACCCGTTCCAATTCCGCTTATCCATACATTTAAAAACATAACGATAGCCATCCAAGCAATTGTAAACAAACAGATCAACAGCACACTAGTAAACTTGGCATTTACGATGTGACGCTTTTCCACAGGCAATGTTTGCAAAAAAGTCAGCTGCCGATTAGCATCCTCCCGCTGCAAGCTGCCAGAAACCGTTTGCCAAACGAGGACCATGCCAGTAACAGAAACAGAAGTATTAAACACCTCAGCATCAAAAATCCCTGCTATTCCCGGACCAAGCAACCATAAAATGACCGGAAATCCTATACCCAAAATGCCATAAACAGATAAAACGCGCGTGTAGAATTGTCATAGTTCCTGGCTAAGTTTAGCTCTCTGAGTTCTCTTTGGATTAACGTTTTTCATCCACTCTGCCTCCTTCAAATTGAGTGGCGGCCACTCCTGTTTCAGTTTTCTTTCTTATTTAAGACTGTCGCTCAGACTGGCGCCTTTTTTAGTTCCTCAATATGTTTTTCCGTATTTTTCCGTCCCGGGTTGTCCTTTTCCAATGGAAATCCTTTATGATGCACTTTTCTTACTGACAACCACCAACAAGTGGGATAAGCCAGAAATGAAGAGATGAGCGAGACCCCACATATCACACTTTGTGAAATCCCCGAAGGCCTATTAAACCCTAAAAGAACAAGAACTGTCATCCAAGCAATGAACGAAAAATAAAAAATCCAGTTGCTTCGCAGCCCACGCAGAAAATACCATAGTAGGTTCTCGGCCACTAAAAAAATGAGGACAGCAAGGAAAATAAATACGTCCATCCAGGATTCCATAGTCCAAACATCATTCATGAGTAAATTAGCCGAATTAAGGACGGACACCCAAATAAACATGAATCCGCAAACCAAAAAATGCTAAGAAATTTCGCATGGACAATATCCCTTTTTCGAATCGGTAGGGTCTGTAAAAACGATATTTGCCGTTCCGCATCATCTTCTTCAATAGTAAAGAGCATACTCGCAACAGCCGACAACATACCAGCCATAAAACAAACAGACTAAACATTTCCGCTTCAAAATATCCTATGACCCTTGGTCCCAACAACCACATGAACAATACAAATACAAGACCAAAAATAATATAAGCCTGAAAACTCCTTCGCAAATTGATGGTGACCATGTTATCGAGCTCTCTACGTATCAACATCCACATGTCGTCAATCCCCCTTCCACTAACAGTCAGTCTACGCTTGAATAATCACTCCCATATTCATCCGGGAGCCCTTTTGTGTTCACTTTCCTTACTGCCATTCCCCAGCTAATAAAATAGAGGATGAGAGATAAGAGCACCGACAAGGAAGGATGTACAGGAAACCATGCATATTGCATAATGGATCCAATCAACATAAAGGCTCCTCCCCAAATAAGCAACGATAAAAGGAAAACCCACTGAATTCGCTGATACCCGAGTTTAAAATAAAAGTACAACGTAATCGCAGCCAGAAAAAGTAGAAACGACAGAAAGGCATACAATTCCTGCCAAGGTGCAATCTTCCATATCCCATTGATCCATCGATTAAACGAAACAAATACATATCCCCCTGCAAACACGGAGACGTATATCAATAAGACATTAAGAAATTTCGCATGGACAATTTGGGATGTGCGAATCGGCAGCGTTTGTAAATAGGTCAATTGCTGATTAGCATGGTCATTTTTCAGTTTTTTCACTTATACTGCCAGACACAATAATAATTCCCAAAATGGATAGGAACGAATTGATTTTCTCTACATCAAAAAGCCCCGTTACCTTTGGCCCAAAAAGCCATATAGAAAGTAAGGCAACTATCCCAAGTGGCAAATAGCCGCGAATTTGCCCAATAACCGATATATCCTCTCCTGCCATTTCCCGGCGAATCAGCATCCACATTCCGTCACTCCTCCTTACGGCCGGTCAACAACACGAACAATTCCTCCAATGTCAGGCGCTCGGAATTCCATTCACCCGCTGCTTCTTTTCGGAATTCATCGTAGTGATCGGTGTATCCGACATAACCGCCTTTGGTCGGCTGACAGTTAAAAAGATATGGAGAATTCATGGTTGCTTCGTGCCCATTACCGGACAATACAATTCGCCGGTACCGATCCAGAAGTGACTCCTTGTCTTCACTGAAAAAATTTCCCCATCCATCAATGACCGTCACCCAATCCGCGATCTTTTCCACATCAGACGTAATATGAGAGGAAAACAACGCCTCGGCTTTCATCCTGCACAAAATCTATTAACAGCTCCAAAACTTCTCCCCTTACGACAGGGTCCAACCCGGATGTCGGCTCATCAAGAAGCAGCAATTTCGGCTGGTGGGCCATCGCTACTATAAGCGAAGCCTTTACCTTCATCCCTTTGGATAGTTCACTTATTTTTTATCTTTCGGTATCTCAAAGCGCTTCAAGTTCCGCTCGACCGCAGCCTGATCCCAATTCGGATAAAAATGGCGAGCAAATGTCAGTGTCCGTTCCATTGTCCATGCATTGTTCAAAAGCGGTGTATCCCCCACATAGCCCACCTGTTCTTTGACAGCAACTTCTTCTTCCGGCATGGACATGCCAAGAATACGGATAATGCCATCATCCGGCTTAATGAGATCCATAATTGCCTTCATCGTCGTACTCTTTCCGGCACCGTTTCGGCCCAGAAAGCCCATAATCGTACCAGCAGGCAATGTAAAATTCACATCCCGTAACTGAAAATCTTCATAAAATTTGTTTAGAGTCCTTACTTCCAGTAAAGGCTGCTCTGCATTCATTTCATCTAGTTGCTGATTAATCATTTTCCTATCCCTCCTGCCGTCATGGTCTTTTAATCGTCATCTACTTCTTGCCACATGTCTTTAATCAGATCCTGGACCTGTTTTTCTGCCAGGTTTAGCTTTTTCGCTTGCAGAACCGATTCCAAAAGTGGTTCCCGAACTTGTTCCATTTTCCACTGCGCCAGCCTTTCCTCGCTTAACTTTGCCACAAAACTGCCCTTGCCTTTTCGTGTGTAAATAAATCCAATCCGTTCCAATTCTTGATACGCTCTCCGGATCGTAATCCCGCTCGTCATCAGCTCTTTTGATAATTCCCGGATGGAAGGCAACATCTCATCCGCCTCCATATATCCCATCACAATAAGCCGCTGTATTTCGGAGATTACCTGCTCATACATCGGTGTCGAACTTGTTTGTGAAATATGTATCAGCACATTAGGACACCCCCTTGGTGCGATGAATCGTTCGTATCTATATAAATAATGTTGTTGATAAACTGTGTCTATATGATATACACAGTATACAGGATGAATCAGTTATTGGCAATAGAATTTTCACCGGTTTTTTTGATTCATTCACCCTGTATTTTTTTGCAATTTGGATAAATACTAAAAAGACCCCGAATCCTGTTTCAGGCCGAACGAGAACAGGGTATCTATTAATATGGAAGGAGAAAAATGATGAACAACATAGGTACAGGAAAAATAAACAAATGGACAAGCACATTAATCAGCGGAACAAACAAACTAACCTTAAAGGATTTACAAGATCAGGTCATCGTGATTACAGGCGCGTCCAGCGGAATCGGACTCAAGACTGCACGTATGGCCGCTGCTAAGGGTGCAAAAGTTGTTGCGGCGGCAAGGAATGAAGATGCATTACAAGAACTGGTTGAAGAATTAAAGGCAAAAGGACATGCCGCAACCTTCGTAAAAGCCGACGTTGGTCGTGAAGAAGATGTCCATGCCATTGCAAAGACAGCTATCGAGGAGTTTGGCCGTTTTGATACATGGGTGAATAACGCCGGCATATCCGTCTGGGGTTATGCGTTCGATGTAACCAATGAAGACATCAAGCGGATGGTTGATACCAATTTTTGGGGTGTGGTCTACGGCACGCAGGTAGCGGTGAAGCATTTTAAGGAAAGAGATGTACCAGGCGCCCTCATCAATGTTGGGAGTCTTTTCGGAGACAGAGGGACACTCGTTCAATCCACCTATGCCCCTTCCAAATTTGCTGTCCACGGATGGACGGAAAGTATACGAATGGAGCTGGAAAAGGAACAAGCGCCTGTTTCGGTTACGCTCATTCATCCCGGAAGAATTGATACGCCATATAACGAACACGCTAGAAGTTATTTAGAAAAACAACCGGCACACAGGGGCATGATTTATCCGCCGGAAGCGTTGCGGAGGCTATTCTTTATGCCGCAGAACATCCGAAGAGAGACATGTTCATCGGTTCACAGGCAAAAGCCTTGGAACTGCTCGGTACCCTATTGCCCCGGCTGACGGACAGACTAATGGAACGCATTATCTACCCCACCCAACATGTAGAAAGACCTTCCAAACCGCGTGAAGAAAGTGCCCTGTATAAAGCTGGCTACGGGATGCATGAGAGGGGAACGAATGTGGGCTGGATGCGGAAAAGAAGTTTGTATGTGAAAGCGTGTAAACATCCTATTCTGACGACAATAGCAGCAGGAGTCGGGCTGACAGTCTGGTCCCTTGCTAAACGAAAAGACTGATCTCTTATTGCCCACACTCGTTTGTTTCCAGCTCCATTGGTTACGGCAATTTTGACAAGTTGGATGTATGACCCCTCCCTTACATTTATTGGTGGATGTGGTTTTTGGACCTGGACATCGCCATTCTTTAACATCTTCATGTAATTTTTGTTTTCAAACTGTTTTTTCGTGTTATAATGTACATAGAAAGTCATAAAATAGGAAAGACCGAAGATACGTGAATATCTTCGGTCAGCAATAAGTCGCTCCCCTCCAAGAGGGTCAGCGCATGTGAAGAATAGACCTCACCCCGGCTGTCAATCCAAGGGAGGTCTATTTTCTTTGATCTATAATTGTAACAACTAATGTTGCAAACGCAATCATTAGGATTAATGTTTCAAAGATAGACAAGGCAACACCTCCTTTCGCTATAGCGTATCGTGTGACACTACAACGACGGAAATGCGCCGACCCCCCTTGAGAAAATGCGACTATTGCATGTCCCCATTATACCCTACCGTTATTCTGTTTTAAAGTTTAAAAAATTATTCCAATTACATTCTAGCTTTTACATTTTATTACCTGTATTTGCAGGTGACATGGTACATTCAATGAGCTTAAATCTCTATGTCACTAACAGGGACAATAGTTTCACTCCTTGCTTATTGCCGGGGATGACCTGTGAATCAGCTGCAAGATGAATACCACACCCTGTAAACAAGCATAGAACATTCCTTCTATCTGCATTACAAAAAAATTTCAAAAGACTTTTATGAATTCTTTATTTTTAGTTTTTCGTGTTATAATATACATAGAAAGACATAAAATAGTAAAGACCGAAGATAAGGGTATATCTTCGGTCAGCAATAAGCCGCTTCCCCTTCAAGAGGGGTCAGCGCAGTAAGGAATAGACCTCACCGGCTGGTAAACTCAGGGAGGTCTATTTTCTTTGGTCTATAATTGTAACAACTAATGTTGCAAACGCAATCATTAGAATTAATGTTTCAAAGATAGACAAGGCAACACCCCCTTTCGTCATAGCGTATCGCATGGCACTACAACGACGAGAATGCGCCGACCCCCCTTGAGAAAATGCGACGATTGCATGTCCCCATTATACCCTACCGTTATTCTGTTTTAAAGTTTAAACAAATGTTTCTATTGTGATTTGCCAGAATAATATCTGCTCTCTTAGAACATGCTATCGCCTGTGATTAGAGGTTTGGTCATCGTTTCTCCAAACAGCCGCAGCTTAATTAACGTCGTGTTTGGATCCTGATGTACATTCCGTTCGTCAGTTTCTCCGAGGTTTGCAAGCAGCGGCCAATGCTTTTGCAGAAATGAAAAGTTGCTGTCCCCCATACACTCACCTCAAAAGAAGGTACTTTTCTACTATTATAATACATTTCAAGCCGAATTACATTGGGTAAATTATTGCTGAGGATGACACCTTTTGAAGGTGGGGTCCGATTGTAGGTATAGATAGGTGCATGTTACAACATTTGTGGCTCAGGAAAGGTGCCATGACACGTACAATTTCTGGGATTCAGATAAGCGCTTTACAGCCCCGTTTTAAAAAAAGGTTGAACGGCGCATCAGCACCATTCAACCTTTTTCACGTGTTAATTATTAATATATTTCTCAAAAATGTCGCCGAAGTCTTTAGCGTGGTATTCTTCCCGGACGGATTTCAGCCAGGAGAATCCATATTCGTTTATTTCCTTATATTGTTCGGCTAAAGCTGTATCAGTAGTTCGTGCATTTTGCAGGACACTTACCGCCTTATCCAGGCTTTCGCTTCCCATTTCCATAATGATCTCATTTTCGTGGATGATCTCCGCAATATGCAGGAGAGCCTTGTACAGATCTTTCAGTTTTTCGATTTCGTCCTTATGCACGTCAATACTCATTTCCTGATTACCTAGTGTGAATTTGATTTCGATATCCAAATCAACCTTGCCAGCGGTTTCGAGTAGAACGTTTGAAATTTTGTACTGTGAATACGGATAGCGGTTCAACGTCCGTTTGGAAGAAGTGGCATTTTCCCCGTCGACGTGGATCAGGGCTAAATTCGTAAAACAATATTCGTCGGCTTTTGTCTTGATGAGAAAAAAGATTTTTCATCGTCTTCGTGGCGCACATAATCATCAGCGTCCGTTTTGTCATAATCCGCCGGGTCGATAATTTTGCCAACATCGGATAGTCCTAATGCATCTGAAGCGATTTTTTTAAACATTTGGAAGGCTCCTTTTCATTTAAATGGGTTGATTACTCTACAAACGATTTCAGTATACCGTAACACTTACAATTTTATCACGCATGAACCGGAAATAGTACCCTAACTTCAAGACTTGCCAGTGGTGCCCGACTCTCATTACTTCCCTCATAGTGCGTGTAGAAAGGAATGGCCGCTACGATTGAATATGGTATAGTAAGTGTTAAGTGGCTTTTTAATTTTTAAATAACCTTAAATAGGAGCATTCACAATGAATATTGTATTAGCACCAGATTCTTATAAAGGAAGTTTAACGTCTGTCCAAGCTGCGAACGTCATGAAACGTGCAATTTCAAGCCTTTATTACAGCGATACCATCATTCCAAAACCCATGGCCGATGGTGGGGAAGGTACAGTTGATACATTGCTTTCCTCTGCAGGCGGGAAACAAATAGATGTCAAGTGCACAGGACCATTAGGCGAACGAACAGACGCCTATTATGCCATACTTGATGACAACACAGCTGTCATTGAAATTGCGAATATTGCCGGACTCGTGCAAGTTCCTGAGGCTGACCGCAACCCGGACATGACCACTACGTACGGTCTTGGTGAAGTTATTATCGATGCATTGGATAAGGGCTGCACGTCATTTATATTGGACTTGGCGGCAGTGCAACCAATGATGGCGGGCTTGGATTGCTCCAGGCTTTGGGAATGAAGGTATGGAAAGAAAACGGGCAAGCTGGGGGAATATTTGGGGAAGACTTATTTGATATTACACACATCAGCACCGCTGGAATTGATGCCAGATTGGCTAGTGCTTCCATAAAAGTCGCTTGTGATGTCGATAATCCCTTATACGGGAATATTGGTGCCAGTGTAGTTTATGGACCGCAAAAGGTGCAACGGAAAAACAAGTAATCATGTTTGATACCGCACTCGCTAATTTTTCGTCTATTATTGAAAATCAGCTAGAAACAACATTTCACGATACAGAAGGAGCAGGGGCTGCAGGAGGACTTGGCTTTGCTCTGCTCGTGCTTGGTGCGGAGCTGGTTTCAGGTGCAGAACTTGTGGCAGATGCTTCTCATATGCAGAACGCCATTAAGCATGCCGACCTTGTCATTACCGGTGAGGGCCAAAGTGATGAACAAACATTATATGGCAAAGCCCCTGGATATATCGCAGACCTTGCTCAGTCCTACCATACACCGGTTTTATTGCTATCCGGGTCATTAGCCGGTGACCAGGATAAACTTCGCGGCAACTTCCATGGCTGCTTTTCTATTATTCCACACCCCGTGACGATCGAGGAATGTATGGAGAATGCTGAAGATTTCCTATACAATCAAACGAAACAAGTTGTACATTTTGTTCATAAGGTCTGGAAGTGACAGGCCCAGTTCCTACCGGGGACTGGACCTGTTTTAACAGAAAAATATGAAGCTCTACGCTTCCGACCTGGAAAATTTTATCGTAGCCAGCACGACAAAAACAGCACCAATAACACCGACAACGACGATTTCTTCCATAAATGTAATTGTATGGCCGAATATCTGCAGGTCAAGCCCCATAGCCTTCCGCATCGCTTCACTCATCGTTTCCGGTTTCAAAATAATGTCCTTAAACATATCAACGGAATAGGTTAATGGGTTGATTTTCACGATAATATCCATCCATAATGGCAGACCATTCAATGGAAACAGGGCACCTGACAGGAACAGCATCGGGAACAACAGCATCTGGACAACCATTTGAAAGCCTTGCGATGTTTTTAAAAGACTTGCAATTAAAAGTCCGATGGCCGAAATAGTAAAGGCTACCAAAAACATCGTCGGAATCAGCTGCATGATCATCAGCAGATCAATGGAAGCTCCTATAAACGGAACAAAAATGAGCATCATTAACCCTTGTATGACTGCAACTGTTGTTCCGCCTAGCACTTTTCCGATGGCAATCGATACCCGCGACATTGGCGACACAAGAATTTCGCGCATGTAGCCGAATTCCTTATCCTGAACGACCGATAACGCAGAGAAAATGGCTGTATTAAACACTGTCATCCCTATAATGCCCGGAAACATAAATGCAACAAAATCAAAATCAGCAAGCGGACCACTGCCGGCATTCCCGCCGAGCATGGACTTCATCGCACCACTCATGCCGCTTCCGAACAGAATAAGAAACATAAATGGCATCGCAAAAGAACCAAGAAGCCGCCCCTTATCCCGGAAAATTTAATGACATCACGCTGCCATACAGCAAATACTGCTTCCATCAGTGCCCCCTCCCCATTTTCATTTATCGGGTTTACCTGAAGTAGCTTCTTCACGGATTTCCCGTCCGGTCAGATGAAGAAACACGTCATTTAATGTCGGCCTGCGCAGATTGACGGTTACTATTTCTACCGAAAGCTCCTTTACTAGTTGGACAAGAAAGGCATTCCCCTGATTGACCTGGAATGTCAGTATGTCGTCTGCTTCCTTCACGTCAACCGCATAATTCGCCTCCACTTCGGCTTTCGCTTTTTCATTATCCGCTGTTCTAATTTCAACAATATCGCCGCCGCGTCCGTCTTTAAGGCATCAGGCGTATCGAGCGCAATAACTTCCCCATTATCCATAACAGCCACCCGGTCACAAATTTCAGCTTCGTCCATGTAGTGCGTTGTCAGAAAAATGGTGATGCCTGCTTTTTCCTTAAGCTGCAGGATATATTCCCAAATATGATTCCGAGTCTGCGGATCAAGGCCGACAGTCGGTTCATCAAGAAACAGCACCCTCGGATAATGCAACAGCCCCCGTGCGATTTCCAGCCGACGCTTCATCCCACCGGAAAAATGTCTCCACAATCTGCTTACGTTTATCGGACAAATCTACAATCTCCAGCACTTCTTTAATGCGGTCCTCTCGTTTTTCTTTTGGCACTTTGTAAAAGCGGCAATGCAGCATCAGGTTTTCGTTGACCGTCAGTTTTTCATCAAGGGTCGATTCCTGAAAAATAAGTCCGATGCTTTCGCGTACCTTATTTTTCTCGGTCACCACATCGAATCCATTAATAACAGCTGTGCCGCTTGTCGGCTTATTAATCGTCGACAGCATATTAATGGTCGTACTTTTCCCCGCACCATTCGGTCCAAGAAAGCCAAATATCTCACCTTTCTGCACGGAAAACTGGACCCCTTTTACCGCTTCTAAATCTTTATAGCGTTTTTTCAAACTGTTGACTTCCACGATTGAAGTCATTCCGAATCCCCCTCTTCTTCTGTGCCGCGGTCCAGTGTAAAGCATCTCTCATTAAATGCAACCTTTTATAATCATCGTCCAGATTTTGTATATGTATTAAATTAACGCAAAAAGATTATAAGTACAATAAAAGTGCCATCACCTTTCGTTTGGTAATGGCACCTTCTGGGTCAGAATCACTATGGAAGTTACCGGTTCACGTTGTTCCCATAATTACTCCAATATGCGAACTGTATACTCACAGTGAGGGCTTTTATTCCATAAACCAATGCCGGCAGAACAATTGGGGACAACTGTTTAAGGAGGACAATCGATAAAAGCTTGAGAATTTAGCAGAGCCAATTCCCCTTCCTAAAAATTAGCTCTCATTTACTCCACCTCTTGCTTCTCTCCTGCCAAATAATTAAGCAGCTCCATCATAAGCCAAACAAAACGAAAAACAAAATAAACTAATCAGCGAGTAATACCATTCCCATGTAATATAGTGTACATAATTTGTTTGATGTTCCAAAAAAACTTCAATGATGGTCAAAACACTGCTGGAGACAGCCGCCCGCCCTATAACAGCCCCCCATACTGCTGCGATACGTATTCCGGTAGAAGTAAATACTTAAAAGCGGCAAAAGCAAGTATTCGTACAGGACGCTTGATTGAAATTGCGTGAACAGCTTAACTGGATAGGATATTAATTCGTGTTTTGCAGCTAAATCACCTAAAAACGTCCCAAAATAGGCTGCCAGCAGATAGCATAACAGCCATTCTTTAAGCGGGGGCTTTCGCAATGAGAAGAAAAGCAGAACCAGCCCTAACATAAACAGCAGCCGCAGTATGACCAGCTCCATGATACCATCTCCCAACAACCTTATGCTTTCATCGTCCAGGGCACGTCAAACCAGTAAAGCAAAAAGATAATAATGATAACGGATAATCCATATGCCAGGAAAGGCCGCTTGTAGTGCAACCGCAGCATCGGAAACATGACCATTAATAAAAGGAATGACCAGATAAGCGACCAACCGTGAAAATAATGGATTGCATTCAGCCAATAACCGACCGCTTCAAACCCAAAGTACAGCAGCACCCACTTCCCTATATGCAGAACCTGCCTCCCCCATCCATGCGGAAACCCTGTTAAATAAAGCATGACTGTACACGGGAATAAAGAAAAGTATAAACAAGTCCAGCATTTCCACTGGCAGTCCTACGTGTGAATACAAAACCCATAATCGGTAGTCTACGGTGAAAAAGTAATATAATAAATTCATCGATATTAAATACAGTATTGTCGCATGGAATTCCCGGAAACGGCTCCAATCAGCCCGATACCACGCAGCTATTATGGCGATAAGAATAACGATCAAGTGCATCTTCATTCCCCTATTTCGATATGTCATTTAGACAGTCTGCATCATTAGGTTACCCAATCAGTGCAAAAATATAAATCAAAAAAGCAATTGATTCAAGCCGCAGCCTTGTAATATCGGCCCTTCTATCGTGTTGTTTTTGTTAAAAATTCTGATATAGTAAATATAATAATGACGTAATTTTGGGGATGATAATTTGTTCCATATTTTTTGATAGTACACATTATTACCGGAAGTATTTGTTTGATAAGTGGACTGTTTGCCATGACTGCTAGAAAAAGACGCGGAAGACACACCTTTTGCGGTGAACTTTATCATGGATCCTATGTGATCGTATTTGTTTCATCAATTGCTATGGCCGTTTTACACTGGGAAGAAAGCGCATATCTCTTTTACATTGCTTTATTTTCGTATGGTCTTGCCTTTATCGGGTATCTGGCCGCCAAAAGATGGATTAATTGGCTAAGTTTCCATTTAAGCGGGATGGCGGGTTCCTATATTGGCATTATAACCGCTGTATTAGTTGTGAATGTTAGCAAAATCCCGGTTCTAAATGCGCTTCCTGAACTCTGGTACTGGTTCCTGCCTACAATTATAGGTACACCACTAATCATGATGAGTGGCAGAAGATATACTGCAAAAGTCCGCTGAAATAGGATGTACCCCTAGTGAAAAGGGGTACACATTTACTGAAGCGGATTTTTTACAGCTTTTTTCGGTCATAAGCCAATGGCGGTTCTTCAAACCAGCCTTGTTGGATCATCATCTCCTGCCCTTTATTAGCAAATAACCCGATTTCACCGATGAATTTGGCATATTTTGCGTGGATGTCATGTCTTAACGTTCTCGACATAGCTACTCCTAAATTTTCCATTCCTAATTGATTAGCCAAAAGCACATGATATGCCATCAGCTTGTCACTGAATGCGGGGACTTTGGAATCTGTAATATGGGGATCCATTAGCATTGGAGACGGAATGTTATCACTTGCTAAAATACTCCCATACTGCTTAATTTGTTTATCTGCCAGCTGCCATCCATTCTTAAAATAATTCCTCAGCTTTTGCGAGGAAGCTGTTTGTGCAAAACCCATCATTAAGGATTTTCCCAACACATTCGTAGAAATATTTAAGTTTAAATATTTCATTTCTAATCCGGCTATCGGACGATTTTTACCGGCAAGAAAATTATTAAACGACTTTTTATCAATGAACTCCACATGCTTTGGATAGGAATGTTTGGTGGTTTCATGATCGTTCCTTTTTCAAGCAGTAAGTGTGTTGATCTTTCATATACTTCGTTTAATTCCTGAACACCTTGCCGGTAAAAATCCATTATATCCTGACGAATGGAGCTTGATAAGGCTCTTGTATATTGTCCGAATGCACCAATTGCCATTTGTTGAACATAAAATAACATAAAGGTATCATCAAATAATCGTGGTGCTCCTTTAAAGACGTCCGACGAGCCAAACCCAGCTGGTACTGGAATTCCTTCTTTAACAAACAGCTCTGAGATAGTCTTGAGATGGCGCTTTGACAGTTTTTGATTAAATAACAACACGTCTTTTATTTCTTCATCCTTGACAACTTCCAAAAATGCTCAAAAATACACGAAAACATGGAATCTCCAAGATAATTAGCCCATAGGTCACTTAATTCAGAGGAATTGAGCTTTAATGTTGCTGATGTTCAGAAATTTGGGATTCAAGCTGCTTATCTTTTGATCCTTGGTCTTTGGAATCCATTGTTTCTGCTCCTTTCGAAGGTGTTACTGGGCCTGGTGCAGGTGTCGCTCGAGTTTCGGACGCTCTCGCTCGAGTTGCGGATGCTCTCGCCCGAGTTGCGGGTGCTCTCGCTCGAGTTGTGGACGCTCTCGCTCGAGTTGCGGGTGCTCTCGCTCGATTATATATAGAAAAATAAGTTTTTCAAATTACTTCTTATAGCTTCCCAACCATTGAATAAATTATTCGCAAGATGAAAAAACCGACCCCCCATAAGGAGAACCGGCTTATCCTATCGTTACGCGACTACATCGTAACCTTGATCTTCAACTGCTTCGCGCATATCGGCAACTGTTACCTTCGCATCATCATAGGTAACATCCACTTTTCCAGAACCAAGGTTTACTTCGACAGCTTGTACGCCATCTAACCCTTCCAGAGCACCTTTTACTGCACTTTCGCAATGACCGCATGTCATCCCTTTTACATCCAATGTTGTTTGCATAATTTACAACTCCCCTTTTTAAAAATATAATAGTTAGAGTCAACTAACCTTCTGTGGGGGAAACCGCCCCACAGAAGGACGTTTCCATTATTCCCCGTTGCTAACCGTCCGTAAAATTCCTTACTTTACGCTTGCCTCTGATTTTTAAGTGCGTCGGAATTACGGACGGTAACAACCCGATAAGTTCAACTTACCTTTTGTGGGGAAACCGCCCACAAAAGGAAGTTTCCCTATATCTTCACTCGCTTCAGACGAAGTGAGTTAGACACAACACTAACAGAGCTTAATGCCATGGCACCGCCGGCAATCCATGGTGCTAACAGTCCGACAGCAGCAATCGGAATGCCTGCACTATTGTAGGCAAATGCCCAGAACAGATTTTGACGGATATTACGAATCGTTGCTTTACTAATCTGGATTGCCTTTGGAATCAGCAGCAGTTCACCGCCAAGAATTGTTACATCCGCAGCTTCAATCGCAACCTCCGTTCCCGTTCCGATAGCAATTCCGATGTCGGCGACGGCAAGTGCAGGTGCATCGTTAATCCCATCGCCAACCATCGCTACTTTCTTATCCTGCATTTGGACTTCTTTTACTTTATCCGCTTTTTCTTCCGGTAAAACTTGTGCAATAACCTGATCGATGCCGACTTGACGTGCGATTGCCTGTGCCGTCCGTTCGTTGTCACCTGTCAGCATCACCACTTCAAGCCCTTGCTCATGAAGCTGTTTAATGGCGCTAGCAGCAGTATCTTTCACGGTATCGGCCACTGCAACAATTCCGCGGAGTTCCCCACTAACTGCGATCAGCATAGCGGTTTTGCCGGCTGATTCATATCTTTCCAAATCAGCCGCGGCTTCTACTGGGACACCGTGTTCATTCATCAGTTTGCGATTTCCAACCAGAACTTCATCCCCGGCAATCGTGGCTTTAATACCGTGACCGGGTATCGCTTCAAATGCATCAGCTTCGGTCGTTTTCCACGTCATTCTCCGCGGCATACGCAACAATCGCTTCCGCCAGCGGGTGCTCGGATCCTTTTTCTGCACTAGCCAGCAGCTGCAATGTTTCTGTATCAGCCGTAAAGTCGGTCACTTCCGGTTTACCTTTAGTAATGGTACCGGTTTTATCCATAATGACCGCATCTAACTGATGGGTACGCTCCAGATGTTCACCGCCTTTAAACAAAATGCCTGTTTCAGCTGATTTTCCTGTTCCGACCATAATCGACGTTGGTGTAGCGAGGCCCAGCGCACATGGACAGGCAATAACGAGAACCGCAATCGCCGCGACAAGCGCTGGCTCGAAGGCACCCGGCTGCACAAAAGCAATCCAGATAATAAATGTAACGAAGGCAATCCCAACCACAATCGGAACAAAGTAGCCGGAAATCACATCCGCCAGCCGCTGAATCGGTGCTTTGGAGCCTTGCGCATCCTCCACCACTTTTACAATCGAAGCCAGCGCGGTATCTTTTCCGACTTTGGTGGCTTCCATTTCAACCGTACCATTTTGTTCATAGTCGAACCGATAACATCGGATTGGACATCTTTTTCAACCGGGATTGATTCACCAGTGATCATCGATTCATCAACTGACGTTTTCCCTTTGACAACTGTGCCGTCTACCGGAAATTTTTCGCCGGGTTTGACCAAGAGATGGTCACCGACAGCGACATCCTCGACTGGAATCATTTCTTCCTTGCCATTTCGAATGACACGAGCCTGTTTGGCCTGTAAATCCAGCAATTTCGACAAAGCAGCCGTCGTTTTGCTTTTTGCAGTTGTTTCCAGATATTTTCCAAATAGAATGAGTGTGATCAAAATGGCGCTCGTTTCAAAATAGAGATGCGGTTCATAACCTGGATTGCCAATCGTCTTTATTGCTTCATATAAACTGTAGAAGTATGCTGCACTTGTACCAAGCGCAACGAGCACATCCATGTTGGCCCCGCCATTACGCAAGTTTTTATAAGCACCAACATAAAATTGCCAGCCGATGATGAATTGAACCGGTGTCGCCAACGCAAACTGGAACCACGGATTCATCAGAAACGATGGCACACTGACACCAAACAGATGAACCAGCATCGTTAAAAGAAGTGGTGCGGCCAGTAAAGCAGACGTGATCAATTTCGTTTTCATCTGTGTTATTTGTTTTTCTTTTGCGCTTTGCTTATCTTCGTCTTCGGTCCTCACGTTCGCATCATAGCCGAGTTTCTGGATTCGTTCGATAATCTCGGTTTCTTCCATCAGGCCTGGATTATATTCTACAGCAGCACTTTCGGTTGCCAAATTGACACTCGCCGACTTGATACCGCTTTGTTTGTTCAAAACCTTTTCAATCCGGTTCGAGCAGGCGGCGCACGTCATGCCATAACATCGAATTCCGCTTGTTCCGTCTGGACACCATAGCCAAGTTTTTCAATCCTGGCCGTTATATCATCAATGGAGGCTTCAGATGGATCATAGTCAACTGCTGCTTTTTCGGTCGTTAAGTTGACCTTTGCATCTACTCCATCCATTTTATTTAAAACTTTTTCAACCCGATTCGAGCAGGCAGCACAGGTCATCCCTGTTACACCAAGTGTTGTGTGTTCCGATTCGCTCATTGTTTATCCCCCCCTACTTGGAAAACTGCTTCAGAACCTCCATTAATTCATCAATTGCTTCATGTCCTTTTCCGGTCTGTACCGCATCACTGACACAATGCTTCGTGTGCCGTTCAGCTACGGAAAATCCGACCTTTTTCAAGGCAGCATTGATCGCACTGATTTGAACTAATATATCCACACAATACCGGTCCTCTTCAACCATTTTTGAATACCCCGCACTTGTCCTTCAATCCGTTTCAACCGATTGACGACAGCGTCTTTTTCATCTCGTGTGCGGGGTGTTACCGGATGGTCATGCATGTATTCATCCAACTGCCTCATCTCCTTTCCTTTCCTAATTATAGGATACCCCCCCTTGCGTATATATGTCAACAGATAATATTCTATAAATTAACTTTGCATAACAAAGAACGAATATAAAAAAATCTGTTTACCATCATACCCATACAAGGTATAACATAGTATCCATCATAACGATACAAAATTGGACAACTGACGATAGGAGCTTTTTCAATGACCATTGGACTGCTTTTCATAATTGGACTTTGCAGCCTGCAAACAACGGCAATTATCTTTTATGTTGCCTTTTACCGGCAATGGGTCACAACGATGTATGGGATGATGATTGCCATGGCAGCAGGAATGGCTGTGGGATTTTTAGGCGGGACAATCCTTGGTGTTTTCCTTCATGGCAATTTATTTGCTTCAACTGTATACGCCATTCTGATCGGTTTGACAATCGGCTTTATAACTGGAATACCTGTTGGACTGCCTGCATTAATTGACGGAATGCTTTCCGGAATGATGGGAGGCATGATGGGGGCTATGCTTGGGGATATGGTGGCCATGTCCAGACCCGATGAAATCATGACAATAATGGGATTAATTGTGACGATGATTTTACTGTTAGTTCTGTATACGACGGAAGACATCATTCGTAAACAATCCGGACAAGCTATTTTTTCTTTCCTCCGATACCCTTTTTTACCTTAATATTAATTGCTGTTCTTTACTTTGGGTTACATTACTTTCAATTCGTGCCATTTGGCATTTCTCACTAAATTTTTGCCTAACACGAAACATGCCCTATAAGACGCGTATCTTCAGGGCATGTTTTCGTTATGCTTTCAATAATTTCGCGTTAATAGCAACAATGACCGTGCTCAGGCTCATTAGCACTGCTCCAACGGCAGGGCTGAGAATGATACCGACGGGCGCGAGAACACCAGCCGCAAGCGGGATAGCAACAATGTTATAGCCGGCTGCCCACCACAGATTCTGAACCATCTTCTGGTAGGTTTTACGTGACAGTTCCATTAGGGACACAACGTCATTCGGATTGCTTTTGACCAGGACAACGTCAGCTGATTCCATGGCGACGTCTGTACCGGCACCGATAGCAATTCCCAAATCAGCCGTTGCGAGTGCTGGTGCGTCATTGACACCATCGCCTGTCATGGCTGCTTTCCAACCTTTTCCTTTGATTGTCTTCACCTGATTCGCTTTGTCATCGGGGAGCACTTCGGCGTAAACCTCGTCAATACCGAGCTGATCGGCAACCCAGTTAGCCACCTTTTTATTGTCACCGGTGAGCATAATGGTTTCAATCCCTTTATTCTTAAGCGACGATATGGCTTCTTTTGCCGTTTCCCGAACGATGTCAGCTAATGCAATCATGCCGATCAGTTCATCGTCGAGCAATACAAATACAACGGTTTTCCCTTCTTCCGATAACTGATCAAACGTTTCCCGGTCATAAGTCATGTCATTATTTTGTATAAAACCGGGACTGACGACATTCACTTTCCGTCCCTCTATGGTTCCTTCAATCCCTTTGCCTGTTATGGATTCGAATGTCTCGATTTTTTCAGTTCGAGATTTTGTTCGGTTGCCGAGCTGACAATCCCAGCCGCAATTGGGTGTTCGGAATTTTGCTCCAAACTTGCTGCCCATGTAAGGACGTCTTCTTTCTCATAACCGTCATTCGGTATTAATTCCGTCACGCCAAATTCGCCTTGTGTCAGTGTACCTGTTTTATCAAAAACAACTGCATTCAGATTGCGTGCACCTTCAAAATTGGCCCGGTTACGAATCAACAGCCCGCGTTTGCCGATAAAGAAGTGGATACAGCCACAACCAATGGTGCCGCCAATCCGAGTGCGTGTGGACAGGTAATAACCATAACCGTAACCATCCGCTCCAGTGCAACATCAAAGGCATAGCCGAGTGCGAGCCAGATAAACAGGGTAATAAACCCGGATGCAAGTGCGAGATAAAACAGCCATTTGGCAGCCCGGTTTGTTAAGTCTTGTGTTTTGGACTTGGATTCCTGAGCTTCCTTTACCATCGTAACGACTTGGGATAGATAGGAATCTTCACCCGTTTTCTCTACCGCTACTTTAATCGACCCTTCTTTATTAACTGACCCGCCAATCACTTCATCGTCTTTTTTCTTTTTCAATCGGTACGGATTCACCGGTGAGCATGGATTCATCAATAGCCGATCCGCCCTCATAAATGGTGCCATCGACCGGTATTTTTTCACCAGGTTTGATCAGTACGTAATCGCCTTGTTGCAATTCTGATGTCGGAACGTCGGTTATATCCTCATTTTCATCAAGTTTGTGCGCTTCATTCGGCATCAGTTTAACCAGTTCTTCCAGGGCGTTTGATGCACCCATGACCGATTTCATTTCAATCCAATGGCCGAGCAGCATAATATCAATTAATGTAGCAAGTTCCCAGAAGAAATCGCTGCCTTCCCAGCCGAAAACAGTCATCGAACTGTAAACGTAAGCAACTAAGATAGCAAGGCCAATCAGTGTCATCATGCCTGGATTCTTATCTTTAATTTCGCTGACGCCACCTGTTAGAAAAGGCCATCCGCCATAGAAAAATATAAACGTTGCGAGCACGAACACAATGTATTGGTCAAATGGAAAACCCCAGTCGACGCTCACAAAACTTTGCAGCGTAGGAGATAAAATGAGAATAGGGATGGTTATGACAAGAGATATATAAAACCGCTTCTTAAAGTCATTCACCATATCTCCGTGGTCATGATGGTCGTGACCGCCGTGGTCATGACCCCCATGGTCGTGATGGTCACTATCACCGTGATGACTATGTCCGCCTTGATGATGATTGTGGTCATGTTCGTGGCTGCTGTGATCATGTTGTTTAGGCGCCTCATGATTATGATGATTGTGCTGTTCATGGTGCTTGCTATGTTCATTATTCGCCATACCAATCACTCCTTTCCACCATGCTTTTCGTTCTATTAATACAATACCCTAGTACCGTAATTATTAATCATATGATGGAAAATCTTCCTATGACAGCAATTCCTGTGGGTGTTTTATAGTGCAAGCTGATACCTGTTTTCGGATGCATAAGAAAACAGGGTTATTTGCTCAAGATAGCCCTGTTTTTCTGTTAGGGGGATAAAAACAGACATTCATTTACATTGTGCTTATGCCCGATTTTGATAGACAGTTTATTACGCATTCGTATCCCTCTTTCAAATAGCCTAACAATTTTCTATTATATACTACACATGTCCAGAATTCATGCAGACGCCTATAAATGATTTTGCACCACAAAACATAAAAAGCATAAAACTTCTTTTAGTACAGAGTTCATGGCTCAAGTGTGTGTAATATGGAAGGCAAAACACCGATTATCTGTTTTTTCTTGGTTCGTACATCTTTTTACTTCTCTACGTCGCCATCCCAGGCTTGCATACCACCGTCAACATTGGTCACATCATAACCTTCATGTTGAAGAAATTTACTCGCTTTGCTACTGCGGCCCCCGGAGCGGCAAACCATGTAGTAATGGTTGTTTTTATCCATTTCATCTAAACGCTCCGGAATTTCCCCCAGTGGAATGTGTTTGGCACCAGGAATTTTACCCTGTGCTACTTCGTCATCTTCACGTACATCGATCACATGGACGTTTTCCTTATTCTCGATTTTTGAGCTAACTCTTTCATATCGATTTGGTTCATTCGTTATCCCTCCTGCGTTTTATTATATATATTTCCTCAAATACTGCCATTTATGGACCGTTCCAGTCTGCGAGAATTTTCATAGCAGCAACAATAACCATGATATCACCTCATAAGAAATTGTAGTTCAACAGGATGATTTTTAAAAGAAATCCATCCAAATTTAATCGCGGTTCCCAAAATCAGAACAGCCAAAATACCTTGCAGAATTTTCGTATTCACACGTTTACCCGCGTTCGCACCCAATGGGGACGCAATCAGGCTGGCAATAATCATAATAACGGCGGGAATAAACAGTATCTGCCCTGTCATAACTTTGCCGGCAGTGGAACCGATTGACGAAATAAACGTAATCGCAAGCGATGATGCAATCGTCATGCGTGTCGGTATTTTCAGGACGAGCAGCATAATTGGCACTAAAATAAATGCTCCTGCCGCTCCCACGATACCGGCACCAATTCCGGTTACAAACGCTAAGGCTGCGGCAAGCCACTTGTTAAATGTGACTTGATCAAGCGGGATATCGTCCATTTGCTTCTTGGGAACGAACATCATAACAGCTGCGATTGTTGCCAGTACACCATAAACAAAGTTGACCCCGCCATCCGTCATAAAACGCGACCCATAGCCGCCAATAAAGCTTCCTATCAAAATACTAATACCCATATAAATAATGAGTGTTTTATTCAAATATCCGCCTTTGCGGTATGCCCAGACACCACCGATGGTTGCAAACAGAACCTGTACAGCGCTGATGCCGGATACCTCGTGTGCCGAAAAGGCTGCTAACCCCAGCATAGGCGGGATATACAACAGCATGGGATACTTAACGATAGATCCGCCAATACCCACCATTCCAGAAACAAATGAACCAGCAAAACCAATCAGAAAAAGAACGATAAGAAAAACGAGACTATACTCCATATAAACCTTCCCTCCTAAAAGAAGGGGACCCCTGTATGAGGGGTCTCCATTAAGCTTTTTAATCCAGAATTTCAGGATGTCGCCTTCTTCTGCTTCATCTACCAGTTCATGGCCGCCTGATTTGGCCCATGCCGTCAAATCACTTTTAGCACCTTTGTCCGTAGCATGAACTTCCAAAATATCGCCTGTGTTCAATTCCTCTATCGCTTTTTTGTTTTCACAACAGGCATTGGACATGCCATACCTGTTGCATCTAATACTTTTGCTGCTTCCATCATCATTTCCTCCTCATAGAGGTTGTTCAAGAAGTTATCCTCCTTTTGAACACTCACTCATAGTTTATTGTTTTGAAATCTTCCTTCTATCCTGCTGTCATCAGGATTAATCCTTACATTTAGCCATGGACTGCACAACGGTTTGGTCCAATTTCCATTTCACGCTGCTTTTCATCTTCCGGATTCATTTTACCCATGTTGGTTTGCCGGATATTTTCATATTCGTTCGGCTGCGGTGGCAAGTTTTCCGTAACCATTTTCCGGAATTCATTCTCATCATCCACCTGCAAACCTGAGTTCCGCTTATACAAATCACCGAGACGTGCTTTGACACTGCCGTCATCGCCGAGTTCTTCCACAAATGAATAGTGTGCAGGCAATACAACTAAGTCATCAGACAGCTCTTTATAACGGCTGTACAAGGTATCGCGAAGGTCGCCTACCCAGTCCTCCGCTTTTCCGGCCAGGTCAGGACGGCCGATAGATCTGACGAACAGAATATCCCCTGTCAGCAAGTACTGATCATCAATCACGAGCGATGTGCTTCCAATCGTGTGTCCCGGTGAGTATAACGGCTGTACTTTGACCGTTGTGGCGCCAACGGTGATGTCACTTCCTTCTTCCAAAGGTGCATAGTCGAATGTGACCTCTTCCGCATCTTTAGACGGCAAATGATACGTTCCACCTGTCTTCTCAGCGAGCTGACGGCCACCGGATATGTGGTCAGCATGCAAGTGCGTGTCTACAGTATGCTTGATAGTGACGCCTTTTTCCTCAGCAAATCGTTCATACATGTCTGTCATCCGGTTTGCGTCAATGACAGCCGCCTCGTTTCCTGAAACCGCCATATAAGACAGGCAGCCTTTGCCAAGGCGGACAAATTGATACAGACTTCCGCCGTCACGCAAATCAGCTATTTTCACTGGTTCCAGATGTTCACTCCAGGCTTTCATGCCGCCTTCCAAATCATAGACATTGGTAAAGCCTTCTTCTTCCATCATCTCGGCGACCATTTTGGATGAACCGCCTTTAGCACAAAGGACAATGACTTCCTGGTCTTTGTTTATTCTTTCAGCGACAGCATCAACACCATCAAGCAGGTTAAAGTATGGCTCATTGATAACATCCACACTGTCCCCTTCAATTTTCCAATCATCAAATTCATCCGTATTCCGGACGTCAAGAATCAAGGTATCTTCCCGGTTTACAACGCG
Organism: Lentibacillus juripiscarius JCM 12147; assembly: GCA_001311805.1. The sequence goes on from BBCA01000029.1 coordinate 24,845, forward strand.
ACGAGCAAGTTCCTTTGTTGTTATGCTTTGTGACATACTCCATTGCCTCCCTTTCATTAAAATGTCAGTGACATGTCGGCATCTTTGGCAAACTCAATGAAAGATGCCGCTCCACCTACTTCAATGCCGTCAACAAAATCATCTTTTTCCAGGTTCATAACATCCATCGTCATTTGACAGCCAATCATCTTTACCCCCATCTCTTGGGCCATTTTCAATAGCTCACTGATGGATGGAACATTCGCTTTTTCAAATCCTTCCTGGAAGTGTTCTTTTCCTTCCGGCAGCGGCAAGTTTTTGTGTGCTTCCTTATGAATTAGGTTGAGCCCCTCAAATGTGAAGAAGATACCAACCTCTTTATCCGATGCTGCAGCAGCCGTAGCGATGTTGAATACTTTATAGGCATCAAACATGCCGCCGTTTGCTGCAATTATTGCTACGCGTGTATTGTTTTGGCTTTCCATGTTCCATTCCTCCTAAAAATTACTTCGTTGATTGTTCAGTTGAGCCATCCCAGTCAGCCATACCTGGTACGACATTCTTTACGTTTTTGAATCCTTTGTCAGAAAGCTTTTGTGCGGCCAGGTCGCTGCGGCTGCCTGTACGGCAAATTACATTAATTTCGTCTGCATCTTTTAGTTCATCCATACGTTCTTCTAATTCACCGAGCGGAATGTTAATAGCGCCCGGAATGTGATTGAAGGCATACTCAGCATTTTCACGAACATCGAGAATTGTGACAGCTGCCTCACCATCAACTTTTGGCGGAATTCATTCAAATCAACGACATCTTCGTATTTGGTCTCTTCTTTTGATTCATGGTCACTTGCTTTGCGCAAATAATGCTTCAGCACCTCATCCTCTTCAACCGTACCAAGGTATTGATGACCTGTACTTTCCGCCCATGCCTTGATATCGGCCGTGGATCCTTTATCGGTTGCCTGCACTTCCATTACTTGCCCAGGCTCGAGATTGGTAATAGCTTTTTTCGTTTTGACAATTGGCATCGGACAAGAAAGTCCTTTCGCATCCAATGTTTCATTTGCTGTAATTCCCATAACAATCACCTCCTGTTACTTTTCTACGTCTTCGGTCCAGGCAAGCATCCCGCCGTCAACGTTTGTGACATCGAATCCCTGATTTTCAAGGAATTCACTGGCCTTGCCACTTCGGCCGCCTGAACGGCAAACCATGTAATAATGGTTGCTTTTATCAATCTCATTAAGACGTTCCGGAATCTCTCCCAGCGGGATGTGTTTAGCACCAGGAATTTTGCCTTGTGCTACCTCATCATCCTCCCGCACGTCAATGATATGGAGATTTTCCTTGCTTTTTACTTTTTCCACTAATTCTTTCATGGCAATTTGTTTCATCATTTGTCCCTCCTAAGCTTTGTTTTATATTCCCCAAAAGGAATAACTGTTATCACATTTTACGGTAAGGGGTATATAAAAATTAAATAAATAAACTTATATTTCCTTCTTCTGCTTCCCCAACGTAAGCAGCCACGCCACCGTAATCAATATCATCAAGAAGCTCTTCTTTCTGCAGTCCAAGCAGATCCATTGTCATGGTACAGGCAATCAATTTAACATCCTGTTCCTGTGCCATCTCAACCAATTGTGGCAGTGGCATAGCATTATGCTTTTTCATCACTTTCTTGATCATTTTTTGACCCATGCCCAGGTAATTCATCTTAGAAAGACTCATTTTATCTGTCCCTCGTGGCATCATTTTCCCAAACATTTTTTCCATCAACCCTTTTTTGACTGGAACCTGATTTTCCTTGCGCAATGCATTCAGCCCCCAGAAGGTATGGAAAATAGTGACCTCATGATCATAGGCTGCCGCTCCATTAGCGATAATATAAGCAGCCATTGCTTTATCATAATCACCGCTGAATAAGACGATGGTGGTTTTCTTTTTCTCTGACATATTCATCCCCTCTCCTTTGGTACGAGTTTTCCATATCATTTAACAAATACATATACCTGTACGGGTATATAAACAAGCAATAAAAAAGGTTAGCGATAATCACGTAACCTATATAACACCTTAAAAGAAGATCTAGCTTTTGTCAACACCTTTGTTTATCTACTTTTGACAAGTAGGTTGACCGCCTCTTTGATGAGATCCTCGGAGTTTTCGCCGTCCTGTTTCTCTTCACGGATGCATTGCTCCAGATTCTGGCTGACAATCAGCGCAGCCGTACGGTCAAGGGCATTTCGAACCGCAGTCATCTGTGTGACAACATCGCGGCATTCCTTCTCTTCTTCCATCATTTTCATCAGCCTCTGACTTGTCCTTCAATACGTTTCACACGGTTTTTTACGTCGGATTCATATTGCATGCTCATGTCACTCCTTTCCTTCGTTTCTCATCATGTGATACCCGATAACGTTTATACGCTTCTGTTTCAAAAACGTGCGCCTAAGTTTTTACCTTCATAATCGGAAGCGACAATAACAACCTGTTTATCAGTTGGTAATTCATGAATATATCGCTTCAAATAAGGGAGTGGAAGCTGATATGCACATTCGATCGGATCGCGGCATGACAGCTGATAGTCCCTCATATCGACAAAACAACATCGTTACTATTATATGATACCGAATGTAACGGCATATTTCCAATACCCGCCACCGGAATATAGCGGCGATAAACAAGCACCAGTACAAACAATAGAATTAAAATCAATGCCAGTGTCATGTGCCTCTCCTCTCAAATCGACTGACACCATCATATACCCCCATGCGTATATTGTCAATAGGCGCTTTAAAATACATCCATAACCTAAGGAATTTCGGGCACTCATAACACCGATGAGCGACCTTTTTCGGCGAGTTCGCCCGCTTTCGGGCACTCATAATACCGATGAGTTACCTTTTCGGCGAGTTCGCCCGCTTTCGGGCACTCATAACACTGATGAGTTACCTTTTCCGGCGAGTTCGCCCGCACCGATGAGTTACCTTTTTCAGCGAGTTCGCCCGCATTCGGGCACTCATAACTCGGTTTGCAACAAAAAGCAGGTGTTTTTCTAATCGGAGGATACCTGCTCCCTTCAATTCACTCATGTTTGACGAAACCCTTTCGACGTGCTATCTTTTGATGGTGATAACTCAGCATAATTAGCTAAACATAAATGACACTCTCCTCTTTATATACCCCCTTACCTACCTCTTCGGAACACAACAGCATTTCTATAAAGAAGGGATTTTTTATGACGATACAAGATGAAGTAAATAAACGAAAAACATTTGCCATTATTTCACACCCGGATGCCGGGAAAACCACCATGACAGAAAAAACTTCTGCTATTCGGGAATCTGATCCGTTCAGCCGGTACCGTCAAAGGGAAAAAGTCGGGTAAATTTGCTACGTCTGACTGGATGGAAATCGAAAAACAGCGCGGTATTTCCGTCACCTCCAGTGTGATGAACTTCCCGTACGAAGGCTATCAGGTTAATATCCTGGATACCCCCGGCCACGAAGACTTCAGTGAAGATACGTACCGGACACTTACTGCTGTGGACAGTGTTGTTATGATTATCGATGCAACCAAAGGTATTGAAGCACAGACACTCAAATTGTTCAAAGTATGTAAAATGCGGGGAATTCCAATTTTCACATTCATTAATAAACTGGACCGGGAAGGCCGCGAGCCGCTTGAGCTACTGGAAGAAATCGAGGAAGTGCTAAATATTGAAACATACCCGATGAACTGGCCAGCAGGTATGGGCAAACGGTTTTTAGGAACGTTTGACCGGTATGGTAAGCAATTTATCCAGTATAACGGAAATGAAGAAGAAGTTATATCCCATATACAGAGTTGGAAAAACCGGAACACGAGGAGCTTGTTTCCAACGCAACCTACCAGGCTGCCAACGATGAACTGGCACTTGTTGAAGAAGCGGGCGACAATTTTTCACTTGATGCTGTTTTAGCCGGCGAACAGACACCGGTCTTTTTGGCAGTGCACTAGCGCCATTTGGTGTTCAGACATTTTTCGATACATTCATTTCGATGGCACCATCACCAGCACCGCGCAAATCAACGGAGGGCGTTATTTCGCCGGATAACCCGGACTTCTCCGGATTTGTATTCAAAATCCAGGCCAACATGAACCCGGCTCATCGTGACAGGGTCGCCTTTCTTCGGGTCTGTTCAGGAAAATTCGAGCGCGGAATGAGTGTCAAACTGGCACGTACCGGTAAACCGATTAAGCTTGCGCAGTCCCAGCAGTTCGTGGCTTCTTCAAGGGATACAATCCAGGAGGCATATGCCGGAGATATTATCGGCATTTATGACCCGAATGCCTATCAGATTGGGGACACACTGCTGGAAGGGAAGAACCTTTTCGAATATCAGGAACTTCCGCAATTCCCACCGGAGCAGTTCCAGCGTGTTACTGCCAAAAACGTCATGAAAGCCAAACAATTCAAAAAAGGTATCGAACAGCTCGTCCAGGAGGGTGCCATCCAGTTATACAAACACTACCGTTCCGAATCGTATATTTGGGGGCAGTCGGCGAGCTGCAGTATGAAGTCTTCCAGTATCGGATGAGGAATGAATACAATGTAGAGGTCGCACTCGAACCAATCGGAGAGCGGGTTCCACGCTGGCTGAAGCACGAGCAAGTAGATCCATCCATGTACGACGAGCGCAACATGCTTGTCCGGGACCGTTCTGACAATTATGTCGTCCTGTTTAAAAATGAATTTTCCATGAACTGGTTTAAAGATAATCACCCGGACATTGAACTGATTGACCTATTTGACGTCAATCAGTACGACCAGACAACTTAACAGCTTCACCCCCGGACACACAGGATTTCCGATGAGATATTCTGTGTGTCTTTTTAGTGGATTGAGACGAGATGCCGGATAACAGGGGCTGACCGGTTGATAGTTGGCGGCGACGGGGTGATAGTCACCGTGGACCGGTTGATAGTTGATTACAACTGGTTGATAACCGCGTTAACCGGTTGATATCGACCATAAACGGGTTGATAGTCGCCATTGTCCGGTTGATTTCCTCCCCTATCCGGTTGATATCTCCAGCATCCAGCTGGTATTCGAAACGAAATCGCCTCCCCCACTAGCGAAAAACCTTTATCATAAAGTGAAACTTCAATGCGTGATAAAATTAAAGCGGCCACCCCAAGGTCAGCACCCAGGAGCGACCGCATCAGCATCAATGCCGGTTCTGATCAGTCAGGAAAGTTTCCCGGCTGTTCATTTCATTAACTTGTTGTCAGAATACCGCTTTCCCTTACTGCGATATATTCCGGCCGTTTTTTACCGCCGGAGAATGGTTCGGCCAGACGGTTCTGTACACTATTATACACCATGAATAAATTGTTGCGCGGATACGGCGTGATGTTACTCGTTGATCCGTGCATGGTGTTGCATTCAAACAGTGTAATCGAACCTGCTTTCCCGGTTGGCACGGAAATGCCGCCTCCTGTTTCGGCGAGCCAGCGCAAACTGTCTTCATCCGGAACACCGACTTTTGTTTTTTAAGTGACTCCTTATAATTATTATCCGGTGTTTCCCCAACACAGCTGACATAATAATTCTGGGACCTCGGTATAAGCATCAAAGGCCCGTTAAAACGTATAGTTGTCGGACAGTGCAATGGACAGGCTGACGGCCCGCATCCTTGGCATGCCGTCTTCTACATGCCATGTTTCAAAATCAGAATGCCAATCGAATTCCTTCCCTTTGAAACCCGGTTTATAATTAATCCGGGACTGATGTATATAGACATCGCTTCCCAGCAGATGGTTGACGATGTCGAGTATCCGCTGATCGTTTGCTACGTCTTTGAAGTAGTTGTCGTCCTTATGCACGTGAAAAATAGAACGAATGTTATCACTTTCCGGTTCACGGATTACTTTATCGGAAGTGACATCCCTGTTCGAATCCTGCAATTCAAAAATGGCTTCCTGCATACCTTTCACTTCTTCATCGGAGAAAAAGTTTTCAATTTGCAAAAACCCATTTCGTTCGTAGGAATCAAGCTGTTCTTTTGAAACAGGGGCCTGATTATCCTGGGATCGATCTGTGTGTATCACAGGATCCTTCCGTTCCAAAATTTCCGGCTGGTCCTTTTTTCTTGAAGGATAGAGATCTTCCATTCTAACACTCCCCCTTTTTTCACTTTTGTTGGATCTATTGTTCAGTTCCCTGGTAAGCCGGGAAACTTCCCTGCGTATGTAAAACGACACCTTTCTCTAAAGTTTAAAACTAATTTCCTAATTTAAAAATAATTACCAATTGCCCTGTAATAACAAAGTGTACTATGATAAGCTTATTTTGCAAATTTCCTTAAGTAATCGCGCATGCGATAAAAAACTGCCCAGGCCGATTGGATTCACACGATACAACCTGGACAGTCCGTCTTTTCATTTAGGACCAATTTTTCTCTTTATCCTTTTTCAATGCTTTATAAAAAGAAGCAATCATTAGCAGCATAATAAAAGAAAATGGCAGTGCTGCTGAAATTAGCGCATTTTGCAATGCCTGTAGTCCACCTGTATATAGCAGAACGGCTGCGATGGTGGACTGAGCCAGCCCCCATGTGAATTTCACCTTTGTCGGCGGCGACATGGATCCGTTGGTCGTCTGCATGCCCAGAACAAAAGTAGCTGAGTCGGCAGAAGTAATAAAGAATGTACTAATCAAGAGAATCCCCAATACGGACAACACCATGCTCAGTGGAAATTGATCAAACATCGCAAATAAGGCCTGCTCTTTAGGTAATCCAGCAATATCCGCGCCATTATTTTGTGCTTCAATACCGGAAACACCGAACGTGGAAAACCATATAAAACTAACAACGGTAGGTACAATTAACACACCGGATATGAACTCTCGTATCGTGCGTCCTTTTGAAACCCGCGCAATGAATATACCAACAAATGGCGCCCAAGCAAGCCACCAAGCCCAGAAAAACACAGTCCAATCAAGCACCCATTGCCGCTGGTCTTCGTCGTTAGGCGCCAATCGGAAACTTTCCCGAGGCAATTGCTGGATATACTCCCCAACCGTATCGATTAATGAATTGAAAATATATAGTGTCGGACCAAGAATTAATGTGAACAGGAATAGTGCCGCAGCTAAGCCCATATTAGCATTACTCAAATATCTAATGCCCTTGCTCAATCCGGTATATGTCGAAATCATAAATAAAACAGTCACAATCAGAATAATAACCAACTGTACCCAGAAGGAAATCGGTATATCAAATAGATAAGCGATACCGCCATTAATTTGTGTCGCACCAAACCCAAGTGTCGTAGCAACCCCAACAATGGTTGCAAAGACGGCGATAACATCAATAACTTTACCGGCGAACCCTTTCATGCTTTTACCAAACAGAGGCTCCAGTGACGCACTGACCAACCCCGGCTTTTCATGGCGAAACATAAAGTAAGACAATACCAATGCAATAACTGCATAAATGGCCCATGCATGAACCCCATAGTGAAAGAATGTAACACGCAGGGCCTCTTCCATCGCCTCCGTTGTACCAGGTTCAGCCGTCGGGGGGGTGTTTGGCATAATGGGATACCGGGGACGCGACACCATAGAATACAAGCCCAATTCCCATACCAGCACTGAATAGCATAGAAAGCCATGACGAATAGCTGAACTCCGGCTTTTCCCCGGCCTTCCCCAGTCTGATTTTGCCGTACGGACTAAACGCCAAATACAAGCAAAATAAAATAAACAGTGTTACAATCAGCAAATAGTACCAGCCGAACTTGTCAGATATATACCCCATCACCGCGGCCGAAATATCTTCAAACTGACCCGGCGCAACAACCCCCAATATAGATAAACCAACTGTAATGGCCAGCGTAATCCAAAAAACAACCGTCACCTTTTTCATAACACCTAAAACCTCCTGATAAAATAATTCCCTGCGAACATCTCATGCATCATTAGTTTTTCATTGTCCCGCCATTCTATACAACGGGACGTGGTCCATTGTCCAACTGTCCGTCCATGCAGATTATTTGAATTGCAGGGCAAATGACGTACACTGTCATTAGCATAACGGAAAGAGGCATGACATCTATGAAGCACGTATACAGCGACGTTATCCAATACAGAGGAACCCATTACAACTTTGGTTATATGCAGGGTGACATGCTCAAGCATTCCCCTATCCTGCCGAACCGTCAAAAACTATGGGGACCCAAAAAAGATCGTCACTTCCTGATCGATGCGAAAACCGCGCAGGAATTAATTATGCAATTTGCCCCAGCCATTTGGGACGAACTGCTTGGTCTCCGTGACGCACTCAACATGACAATGGAAGATGCCATCCGGGAATTTGGAGGATACTATTTGGAGTACGGCCTTAGTGGATGTTCCATTCTCACCAGCTCCGATTACATGATACGCAACTATGACAGCCATCCGGCTTCCTACGAAGGGCGGTACATGATATTCCAGCCGTCCGACCGGGGCTATGCTGTCATCGGCCCGTCCATGCAGATCACCGGCCGGATTGACGGGATGAATGAAAAAGGTCTCGTGATGGGCTATAACTTTACCCACCGCAAACAAGCCAGTGATGGTTTTCTGTGCAATATGATTGGGCGAATCACCCTCGAAACATGTGCAAATGTCCATGAAGCCATCGCTTTATTGAAAAAATCCCGCATCGCCACTCATTCAGTTATGTTCTATTAGACCGAAATGGAGAATCGTACGTCGTGGAAGCTTCACCAAGGGAAGTTGCAGCACGGAAATCCAATGTTTGCACAAATCACTTTCATCTGTTGGATAAGGAAAACCGTTACCGCCAGGAAGACTCCCGCCGACGGGAGGAAACCATTCAAAAGCAGCAGCAGCACGCAACGGATGCCTATCAGGCTTTTAGGATCATGAATGATACAGATAAAGACGTTTTTCAAAAAAATATGACGCATCGGCCGGCACACTCCATACAGCTGCTTACTTCCCGAACCAGATGAAAGCATGGTTTGCGATGGGATCGGACCGCAAGCCGGTTATTTTTGATTTTGCGTCGTGGCTGCAAGGAGAAAAAATACATGCCACACGGATCAAGGGCGAACTTGATCATAAATCACCATTTGTGAACATGGAATTACTGTAAACGCTCCATATGGCACCTTTATCTTGAACAAACTTTCACTGATAAAGGTGTTTTTTACCTGAAAATACTGCATCCACCTTCCCTGTAATTTCCCAAAATATGTTAGAATAGTTATATTATTTTGTTGAGAGGGGGATTATATTTGGCTGAAAGAATATTAGCTCTTACTGATTTAACGATGAACTTGGGTGGCAAACGTGTCTTGAATGGCATCAATTTAGATGTATACCAGGGACAGATTATTGGCTATATTGGCCCTAATGGTGCAGGGAAAAGTACAACTGTGAAGATAATGCTTGGCTTAATGGAAGATTATCAGGGAACGGTAGAAATTTTGGGCAAAACATCGCAGCCGGTGACCATACATATAAGCGAAAAATTGGCTATGTGCCCGAGAACGCGGAAATATATGATAACCTCACAGCAAACGAATATCTAACCTTCATTGGTGAACTCTACGGTTTGGTCAAGGAAGAAGCCGAAGAAAAAGCACGACAATTAATGAATGAATTTGAAATGGAGAATGTATTTAATACACGGCTTTCTTCTTTCTCCAAAGGGATGCGGCAAAAGGTTTTAATTATATCAAGCCTGCTGCATGACCCTGACTTACTCTTTTGGATGAACCGTTAAATGGATTGGATGCCAATAGTGTCATGATCATTAAAGAAATTCTTTCCCAGCTCGCCGCGCAGGGGAAAACAATTTTCTATTCCTCGCACATCATGGACGTTGTCGAGAAAATCAGTAACCGGATTGTACTGTTGCTGGACGGGGAAGTCAAAGCAGACGGCAGCTTTGAGGAACTGCGAGAGCAAAATAAGGAAGGAACACTGGAGGAAATATTTAATCAGCTGACAGGATTTGACGAACATAAAGATGTTGCCGGAAGTTTTGTAGGCATTGTTAATGGAGGATACAGCAATGAATGATTTTCGGTCACTGCAACTCCTTGATAAATGCCAATTTGTATTTAAGCGGCTCGGAATTGATTACGATGACCTGCGAAAAATCCTCCAGTTGAAATTAACCATGGACCAACGACGTGTTCCAACCATTTTCAACATGGAGTCATCAAAAAGAAAGAAGGCAATCAATTTCTAAAGTCCTTATGGCTGTACGGATTTTACGGACTGATCCTGATTCCTTTTCTATTTCTGGGCGATCACTATATGCTGCAGATGAGCCTTATGTTCGGAATCATAATGTTTTTCCTGATGACATCCATGATTTCTGATTTTACATCCGTCCTCTTGGATGTCAGGGACAAAATATTATTGGTACAAAACCAGTGAGCAAAAACAATCAGTGCTGCCAAAATGGTTCACGTCAGTATCTATATGACGCTCGTGACCGGAGCGCTTCTTGCCGTCCCATTCGTTGTTATGATAATCAAGAAAGGTATTGTGTTTTCGCTCCTATTTTTAGCGATTCTTGTCCTTAATGTTTTCTTTATCATTGCCCTGACAGCACTCACCTACATTTTTTACACTGCAGGTTTTCAGCGGGGAACAATTGAAGGATATCATCAATTATGTCCAGATTCTTTTATCCGTTGGAATTGTTGTGGGATATCAGCTGCTGGCTCGCTCCTTTGAGATTATCGATTTAACGGTTTCCTATACGTTTAGCTGGTGGCACTTGTTTCTACCGCCAATTTGGTTCGGAGCACCATTTGAATGGTTTCTAGGGAAAAATGCATCCAGCGGCATCATCTTTTTGTCATTGGCAGCTTTATTCGTTCCGGTTATCTCCATTATCATTTACTCCCGGCTAATGTCTTCCTTTGAGCGAAACTTGGAAAAGTTATTGAATGATTCCCGGAAAATAAAAGAAATTAATCAGGCCTAATCAGCTGTTGGCCCGAATGGTCTGTTTCAACCGGGAAGAACGCATCTTCTTTCAGTTTGCATCCTTGATGATGAAGAAAGAAAGGGAGTTTAAATTAAAGGTGTATCCATCACTGGGAATAGCGTTTATTTTCCCATTTATCTTTTGTTCAATTCGTTCAGTGATGGTTCATTTTCTGATGTGGGGCAAGGCAAAACGTACTTAACCATCTATTTCAGCAGTATCATGATTCCAACGGTCATTCATATGCTGAAATACTCGGAAAACTTTAAAGGCAGCTGGATTTTTCGCGCCGCACCAATTAGGGATTTGGCTTCACTTCACCGTGGGACGATAAAGGCATTCCTGGTAAAATTGTACCTGCCTATATTCATTGTATTAGGTACAGTGTTTACAGTTATTTTTCTGTAAAAATTATACCAGATTTGGCTGTTGTGTTATTGGCGGGATGTCTGCATACAATTATTTCGTATAAACTACTGAATAAGGGGACCTATCCGTTTAGCCAGTCGTTCGAATTAGCACAGGACATGAATACAGGGATGAATATTTTACTGACACTCCTTGCGGGACTATTCGCACTCATCCATTTTATCGCCTTATCATTCAGCAATGGAATTTATATTTATCTTGGTGTGTTATTGATTGTGACGATTGTTAGCTGGTTTGTGGCTTTTCCTAAGAATAGCGCTTATCAGCTGCAAAACCAGGCATAAAAATTGAACGGAGCTCTTGTTGGTGACAGAGCTCCGTTTTTGAATTGGGACAGCTGTCGCTCGAGTTGCCACGCCTCCCGCTCGAGTTCCGGGCGTTCTCGCTCGAGTTCCGGCTGCTCCCGCTCAAGTTCCGGGCGCTCTCGCTCGAGTTCACCCCGCTTTCGCTCGAGTTGGGCCGCTTCCCGCTCGAGTTCCGGGCGCTCCCGCTCG
>BBCA01000030.1 GCA_001311805.1 Lentibacillus juripiscarius JCM 12147
TGAAATTCATTCGCCTATATATAATAAAATGACCCACCGTGGTACGCTTAAAAAGAGGCGTGGTGGGTACTGTTAGTTACAATGTACACTATAATTTAGATTAGTCAATTCATACCCACCCAATACGCATCAGCACGAATCCAGGATTAGATTGACAAACATTTAAGTAACTCGGAGCTATGTCGCTCACTTGCGTGGATTCTAGTAACAGATTACAACACCCATGACATTCTACTCAATAATAAATTACGATTTAATTCGCCTGTAAGATCAAAGACTTGGAGATTAAATTCTGGAGATTTCTGATCAGAAAAAACTTCTCCACTCTTCCGCAACATACTTTAAATCCGATGCTTTTATCAAAGCTACATCCGTGTCTTGTTCGGAGAATGCTTTTAGTTTCTGCGCTTGTGCAACAGCATCCTTTGTATAATCATGCACGATAATTAAAAAAGTTGTTACCCGCATATCATCTGAGCGAATGTAGCCTAAAAATTGGTTGAAATGATCTTCAGGGAAAGTATAAGGTTTTTCGGTGCTTTTATTATCCCATAATATAACTTCCTTAGCGTTATACTTTAGTTTACCATCAGCATGTTTAGAGCCCTTCATATCCACTAATTCTACTCCCAATTTCTTTTCAAACAAATAACATGTCGCTTCTTCAAAATATTTTTCGACATCAAGATCCTTATCAATGACTTTATTAACACGCAAGGCTTTGTAGTCTCTCGAAGCCAGCTCTTCATAAAAATCGTATAGACGGGACCTTTCATCAGTGGGATCGGTAGAGTTGGGTGTCGATAAATTTTCATAGTAGTCAATTATATTTTGTACTTTTTCATCCTTCGTACCACTTACCTTGGCGCCTTCCAGCCTTTTAATATATCGGATAATTCCTTCGTTCCAAAAGCCTTTAGTGCAGTTGATGGAAGGATATTGTGCTTAATGATCCGTTCAACAAGATTGTCTTTCTTGCCACTGGTGCCTATGTTCAAATCAGTCAGAATGGCCTTTAATTGATTGACATTCAAATCACTAAGTAGCGTTTCATAAACTTCATTTCTTAGCTCCCCACCCATTTTATAACGGACAATGCGAGCAATTTCTTTGGTATTATATAATACGAGGTATCTTCCTTAAAGCGTAGAATAAGGCCCCTTGACTGCAGATTTTTTAGAGAACGATCAATTTGCTTACTTGAATGGAGTTTATTACCCTTTGTGGAAAGCGACCAATACGACTTTCCAATAAATAATGATCTCTTTTAGAAAGTTCTAACTCCGCACGCAAAACATTTAATATATTCGTTTCATGAGCGTTTAATGAATCATCTTTTTCCATGCTTCTGCCAACACGGCACTATAAATCCTTTCTGCATCCTGAGGAATGGCAGTTTTAATATAGGCATCATCAGCACTCTGCTTTACAATTTCAGTTTCCAGCTTATTAACTTCCTTAAGTAAATCGTTTTCACTTAAGATATAATTTTGCTGCTCCATTAAAGACAATAAAATCATTTCATTTAAGACTGCTATGTCCCTTGATTCTATATTGAAGTTCAAATTTCTTTGGACACGTTCATTATTCTGGAATTCATCCACATTCCGGATAATAATCTCTCGCATTTCTTCTTCTGTTTCCATCCGCACATCTTTAAGAAAACTATCCACAATTCGCCCGAGATACAATTTGGACATTTTAGGCAAAATATCTTGTAAATACATGCGCTCACATCCCCCTTAATGTATTTTTTCTTCCATAGTTACTATTATTTAAATATACGACAATAATTACCTGAATTCCTTCAAAAAGAAAAATGACATCATTAAGAGATAACACCACGTATTTTATAGAGGAAAACAAGCCTCCCATCCCAGGATAGCCTGTTCCTTTCTCCCTTCCACTAGTCCGCCATCTCCTGATAAATTTCCTCTATGTCCGGGGCCTGTCCCCATTATCATGATTCCTTTAATTTTGCTTGTCGAAGGAAGGATTCCAACACCTTCGTCCCCATGCTTAAAACGAGCAAGAAAATATGATCTCTGCTACTTTCGTTTCCGTTTTCCGCCTGATTTTGATACGCCTGAAAACGCTCCTCCAAATACTTCCTTTCTTGATCTGTTACCGTCACTATTTGGAGAGTGGTGGTAAGGAAACTTATCCGCATATTGAAAATCACTCCTGCGTAAATCCTCAAGGGTGTAGGTTCCTTTATTCTGTTTCTGTTTTTTATATGTTCTTCCTTGCTTCTCATCTTCTTTATACGCGGAAGTATTACGTTTTTATAAAACACTTGCCTAAAGTGGCTCTTCACTTTATCGATAACCTATCAGTATCAACCGGCATATAGGTTATCCGGTATCTGCCCATTTTTAATGAGGTTTTTATCTTTAACTTGCTTTTCTAAGAATATATTGATTTTATTATCATCGAATCTGATATCAAAATAATCTCCGATAATATTTTGCTTATTTTGAATTATAGAACTATCTAACATAGCTTTAACAACCGCTTTTTGATATGTGTATTTTTTCTTGATCTTCAAACGATATCTATTTCTTTTCTTTTTTAACGATGACAATGGTACATCAACAATATATACCTGATGTCTTATATCCTCTGAATTATTCACTTTTAATTTGAAGCTTGATTCCATCAAAATTATTCTCCGCCAATCAGATTATTTCTTTGAAAATAACTAACATCTATCCCAATTAGAGAAAAACACCATTTGCTTAATCTATGAAGTCTTTTAAATGAAATGGATACCGACAATATAATCCACTTCTTTCAAACGATAATTTAACCGCTTAAGAACATCTTCAGCTTTACCTACTGTTTGTAATATTTCTTTTCGTTTTCCAAAATAATAACATGCTGATTGGATATTCACATAAAATTGAGTCAAATAATCTTTCTACTTGTTCTTCTTTCTATTACAAATGATCTCTGGATATTGGGAAGCCAAAATCCCCATCTTTCTTTTCATTCAGTTACATTTCCTCTATCACTGAACGTTCTTCTACCACCATACCATCTTTCACCACATAAACGTACAACATATCCACCACATCGTGTAAGTCTTCCAATTCCTGATCACTCAACATATAATCAGGATCTGAAGTAAGTAATATATACCTTTCTTCCCCATTAAACCTTTCACTAGAAAAGTCTATCAATCCTAAATTGTCATATTGTTTTACATTTAACCGACCATTTGCTTTTTCATATTGAATGATTGTCTCATAATAATCTGACGCAAGCACCCGATGACTATGTCCAAGGGAGTCCACTTCTAATGAGATCACTTTCTTTGGTGGCTTCATTGATACGTTTTTTTTGACGGTTAATTAAATTTAAACGTTTCCTCTTTCTTTTGATCGAGGTCAATTAATTTAGCGTTCATCTGATTAATAAGAGCACTGTTTTTATTGTCAGTATTTTCTTGTTGGTAAGTCTCAAGCTTATCTAATGTATCCCTATATTGCTGATTAAATGACTTTTCTAGAAATGTATGCATTTTATTTAATTGCTTTTGCCTACTTGATAATACCTCTTGTCTTACTGATATCGACTGTTTCATGATTTCACTGCCACTTTGATTAGCAATGGTATTTTCAACCTTTAAATCTTCTTGTGCAAATTCATATAGGAAAATCCAATTCGGGTTTAATGTTAAAATGTCTCCGGATTCACGCTTGGCCAAATGTACAAAGCGTCTTTCTAGCTCCTTACCTGTTCCATCCGTAATCGTAATTTCATAAATTTCCACATGTAGTTTTTCCGGTACATTAGCTGAGACAATATAATGCTGCCAGGATCTACCTTCTACTTCTTTTTTCATTAACTGAAGTCCAACATGGAATAACGGGTGTATATCTGTTATTAATGGTACATCCTCTGATTCAGTGTTTACTGAGTTGGTAAAACGATAGCTTTGTATTTGTTCGTCGCGTGAATCAGGCATATTGTCACGAATAACTTAGGCAATCGCTCAATTCGCATGATTTTTTCATCTTTAGACTTTTGTATTCGTACACGTTTCTTTCCTAGCACATAGGAGGTGAAATCGGCATAAAAGCGTTTTTGGGATACGTTCTACAAACCATTCATTTGTTTGTCGTTTTTAACTGTGGCAAATCAATCTCTTCTTCTGTCAGACGCTCTTCCTCAACTAAGTTTAGTAACCTTTCGTTCTCATCTGATAACGTCTTATCCATGTTAGCGATAACTTCTTCAAGTTTTTCACGATTTACAACAGCCTCTTGCATTAAATTAGCCAAACTATCATATTGATCTTCTAGCACCTCACCAATAAATCATACACTAAGTCAGATCCTAAATCTGTTCTCATTTTCTCCATCTTCTCCAGCAAACGAACCATTACACTACCTTCGCGTGTGTTTTTGGCTACTAAATTAAAGATGAATACTTCATTTTTTTGGCCTATTCGGTGGATTCTACCCATTCGCTGCTCAAGCCTATTTGGGTTCCATGGTATATCATAGTTAATCATTTGATTACAGAATTGTAAGTTTATTGATTCACCACCAGCATCTGTAGCCAACATAATCTGACACTCACTTCGAAACATCTCCACTTGCTGACGACGCTTATTCATTGGGAATCCACCGATGATTTTGGCCACTTTTGGAACTCGTTTTAATAATTGTTCTTCTAAATAATTTAGAGTGTCTACTGATTCAGTAAAAATAATAATCTTTTCATCTTGTTGTAATAGTAATCCGTCTTCACCAAATAGTGTTTCTTCTAATTCTTCATATTTTTTCTCGATTGTATAAAGTTTAATGTGCTCTATTTGTTTAATAAGCCCCTTAATCGCTAGAATTTCTTTTTTCAATTCATTCATATCAATAACATCAGTAGACTGCACTAACTGAGCATCCAATTTTTCTTGTTGTTCATTGCTCTCTTCTAAATAATCATCCGTATCTAACTTCTTCACTTTATTAACATATTTTTTTCGTTCTTTCTCTGTTTGTTTATATAATTTAACTAAACGTTTATACCTTCTGCGCAGAGATAAATAAATCGCTTCAATCGAAGAGCTTAGTCTTCTTTGTAACAACATCATCGCAAATGCTGTACTTTGACTACCATTGTTAATCGCTCGATTAAAGTAATGACGTACGTACTCTGTAACAGCGTCGTACAATTCTAATTCCTCATCTGTGAGCTGGAATTGGATGGTCTTTGATGTACGTTTAGGGAAAATTGGCGTACCATCAAAATTGCTAAGATTTTCTTTTAGGCGCCGAATAATAAAAGGGTTTGCTTTTTCATAAATACTTTCATTTATTGCCGTATTTGAGAAAACGTCTTCATCAATTAACTTCATCAAATGGCGGAAGTTTTTCCGTATCCCCTTTATGTGGAGTTGCTGTTAGTAATAAGCAATGTTCAGCCTTCCTTAAGATTGATTCACCTAACTGATAAAGCTTGGTACGAAATACTTTCTTAGCCGTTCCTTGTGTGTATGCAGCCATCTTATGTGCTTCATCAATGATAACTAGGTCAAAATCAGATTCTTGTATTAATGCTTTGACATCATCTCGTATAGCCCAGTACATTGAAGCAAGACAATAGGCATTTGCTGTAAATGGACTTTTGCCACCATATTCCTTAACCACATTCCGATTTATGATATGAAAATGCAAACCGAACTTTTGATCTAATTCTTCTTGCCACTGTTTAAGTACCAGTGGTGGAACAAGTATCAGAATTCGATTGGCCATTAGACGTGCCTGCAGCTCTTTCATAAGCATCCCAGCCATGATTGTTTTACCGGCACCAGGATCATCTGCCAGTAAAAATCTTGTTTGTGGTACTTGGAGCATTCTTCCATATACTGCTTCGATTTGGTGTGGCAAAGGTATTACATTTTGATTTCCCAATGCTTTTGTATGAGAAAATTTCGCTTCATTTTTAGTAATAAGTATTGAACATATTTCTGTACATCCTCAGCCCGGATACCGGATTCCTTTTTATTATTGATCTGTTGGAATTCATTTATTTCTTTACTTTCCACCATCACTTCATAAAATTTACTTGATTCTTGACCAATCGCTTCAATAATGTAGAAGTCTTCTGCTACTGATTCACACTTTTTATTTCAACAGCTTCTGGAAAATATGTACCCGAAACAATATCCCCGTTAGCTAACATACCTGTCACCTCCATCGTAAAAGGCCTTATTCAGGGTTGAATAAGGCTTTTAGATTGTATTTTTCTCAATTACTAAATCCTTAACACCTTGACGATGGAAAGAAAGTGCTTCATAATCCTGTAACCCTAATACATCCAATTCATAATTGAACGGAAAAATAAGGGTGATGATGAATAAATTCAACTTGGAGTGAGTTGCTATCCAATAATTTTAATAAAACCTGAGCAATGAATGCATGTATAAAAGGATGCGTGATAGATAGCTTTTCATTTGCCTTATAGGTACGTTTTCCAATTGCTTGAATCATTTCCCAGGACTTCATACTCGTTAAGACTGCACTCGTTGCTACTTCTACACGACGACGATCTCCATACGACTCTTTCATTCGTTTCCCAATCGCTGTACTCGTAACTTCATCTTGTAATTGAAAAAGACGACCAAATTCATTGGCAACATCCTTAAAAAATGGATAGGCAACCATGGTTAGCCCCCAATGAACACATGTTCGCTCTTCTTTTGTTAATTGGCTATACTGGTCAAGAATTTGATCACGGACTGGTAACAAGTCATTATCAACTAAATACCAAATTTTCATTAACATCGTAATGGCATTCTTTCGGGATTTAGCACCAGCTATATCGTCTCGTAAATAGCCATCCAAGATTGTATACATTTCTTTACGTGTGTACTTTTGGGTTTGATTTGCTGTGAAATCTAAATGCTTTAACAACACTTTTTGATCAAATCCGACTGGTTTACTCACCCAATCCACTTCCTTTATTTTTTTGTACTTTAACAAAGGAACAATCACTTCTTCGATACTAATACCACCATGTGTAACAATTGAATGATTTTTAGGAACAAAGGCTTGACCATATTCTGCAAGTAATGCATTATAATTCTCTGGTAATCCAACACTTGGCCATTTAACTCCAGAAAACTTAGATGCTGCATCCTCATAGAGTGTGGTATCGCTATAAACCCGTACCCGTTCTCCTTTTTGATCAACAAGTACGCCTTCTGAAATGCGCCCGATCCCAATTGCATTTGTATTCCCATGGTCTGAGGTCAGATAGACGGTATAACCATTGGCCATTAAATCGTTAAGGAGATTCACGAGATAGTTTGTTTTTAACCATAACTTAAGATCAGAGGTAATACTTTTCTCCCCTAACACAGCATGGTGAGTAAATTGATCAATCACATCAATGACTGCCCCATATACCTTTGTCGACCTTCTAGCTAAAGCCTTTATATTTTGCCGGTCATATTTCTCTTTTCCTAAACTTTTCTGGTAGGCAACATACTGTTTTAAAACACCTTGATTTTCCCAGAAGGACTTCCATAGTTTTTCTTCTGATGTGGTTGTATGAATGGTTTGACTAAATGTTAATGGGATATTCCCAGAAAATATGGCTTGTCTTGATACAGAAGTTAATGTTGGAATCCATGCAAATACTTGTTGTTCGTCAAACAAAAAATTGATATTCTCTTAAGTACTTTTGTACCATTTTCCATTGCGAAAAATTCATGCCATCAAGAACTAATAGTGCTACTTTTTCATTATTCTTTCTCTCTTTATCAATTACATGTGGTATATGATGCACAAGCTTTGGTTTTGGATACGGTGGCAAACTTGTTAATGTATGAAACTGTGTGGTCATCCATTTCATAAACTTTTCATTGACAGCTTTCATCAGGTTGTCAGTATCCATTTTATGGTTGTCATTCAAAATGGCAGTTAACTTAAATTCCCCCAATTAAGCCGATTATTTCTAACCAATCTTTATAAAGAGTAGCATTTTGCAACGATTCAACAATTTTCTCCCTTAAATGGGTCAATTTAATCTCTTTGTCTTCTTCATTTACATTCTCTTCAATTCCGAAGCGCATCCAAGTAGGAATAAATTCCACTGATGATGCTTCTACCTTGGCGAGAAAACCTTCCATAAATAAATCATTCATCAATCGCCTTACATCCCCGTTCAATAACGGGTGGCTTTGATAAACTTCTGTTGGATCATTAATTTGTGTCTGTTGAACTTGTATGAATTCTTCAACGAACTCAGCCCATTTTTGTTCCATAAAGTGATAAAATGAGTTTGGGATGAAATGATTTCTTCCAATGGAATCTTTTGAAAAGCAGAAATCTGCTCCCATTCATGAACAAGGAGGTCTTGTACTACCTTTGGTAAATCAATGTTATTATAATGAATTGATAACAAAGACTTGTATAAATCCACCTCTGAGTCCATCACATCATATGGGATTTTATATAGGTGTTTAATGATATATTCCAATGTTTCTTGGTCTGAAGATGAGCCTGTATACTGTTTATGAACAGTATACAGGGCATCAAAATCATCCCGATTTATTTGTCGAATAATTTGTGCGGAAAACTTTGGAAAAATATACTGTAAATCCATTTCTATCTCTAATGCTTGTTTTTGAAATTCATAAGGAAATACAATATCCTCATTCGTATAGATAACAAGCTGCGGTGAAGAGGAACCCAAACGATATTGTTGCTCATACAAGTAGCGAAACGTCACACTATCTTCAAACCGAATGATATCAAAACCACGATTTCCAAGTTCCCGCAATATAAACTCATCAGTTAGTAAATAATCGAGATCATGGACCAAAATCAATTTGGTTTGTTGATATTGAATTTTCCCAATAATCGCATCCCGCCATCCGAGCATGTCATCACCTTCTACAATCCTAGACGTATACAAGCATTATCAAGATACATGAGCAACTTATCGTCCTCTTGAATGATTTTCTCAGGCAGACGTTCTCCTATTTTCACAATCTTTTCAAAATCCTTATCACTGTATGCCTTTTTGAATCCAGCACGGACAGCTTCTGTACGGAATTGTTTCAATTTCTTTTTATTTCCTTCTAGTTGTTCAAGGTAACTTTCAAACTCGCGTAATAGTGATTTTTCACGTAATTTTTCTAAATCGGCTTGCTTGGTTGCATCAGGCACATACCAACGATTTTTGGCTTTTTCAACCACCTTTGGATCATTTGACTCTAAATCTCTTAAATCCTTATAATTCTCCGAAAATAAGCCATAATTTGGTCTGGTACAGAGCCATCTCCCTCATAAAGCAAGAAATTCTGATACAACAGATCATCTAATTCAGGTAACAATTCATGTTTCGCAATATGTTGAATTTCCTTCATGAAGTTCGGATGAATATCTTGACGCGTTTGTGGCTTTTTCATTAATTGTTGACGAATCCATTCAATGGCACTACTTTCATCAGAAACAAATAGACTTAGTTGGGAAAATTCCTTTACCAATGTGCGCTTTTATCATATTCAGCAACTTGATTTTCTAAGAAGGCCATGCCATCACGCATTGGAAAAACGCTGTGAAATACCCTCTTGAAACTCTGATGAAGATAAAGGTACCGGTAAGCCATTTTGGACATGGTATGCTATCATTCTATCAAAAAGAATTCTTGGAGTGCGTTCAGAAATAAATTCAGCTTCACCATGTTTTCCTATAAATATTGGTAATTGTTCTAAATGTTGAACTACAAATGTCCACGCCGAATCTTCTGTATTTCTTTGTTCCTTTATTTTAAATATATCTTCTTTTTCGGTTTATAGGCAGAGATTACTAAGTCCTGTTTAACCGCGGTGGTAGTTGTTACAGCCTTAAAGCTACCTAATTGTTTATCTAACGCAGAAACATTAGCAATCACAAAACCAGATTTTTGTATTGCTTCCTGAATAGCATTCCAAACACTAGCTTTAGAATTACTAAACTCAACTGTTATCCATCTCCCTGGTTTAAGAACTCTATAATATTCCTTAAAACTTTTCTCCATCAAATCTTGATAAGAGCCTAAATTTTTATTTTGACTTTTATTAATAATCGCTTCTGAACCATTATTTGTTTTAACATTTAACCAAGATTCCCAAAGAAAACTTAATTCAGAATACATAATGTTTGCACCGAATGGTGGATCTGTAAAAACATAATCAATTGAATCATCATCAAGTAATATGTTGGTTTGAGAACTAGTCCCCACTACGACATTTTTTCTGACCAACAAAAAGCTTTTTCAAACCTCTTTAATTTATTTTTATACGCGTCCAGTACATTGGGTTCAGAATTTTGAGAACCTATGTACAAAGTACCACTTAATGGATTATAAGGAAAAGAAACTCCTGGTCTAAAGCGATTTAATTTTGAAAGATTTATGAGATGACTTGTAAATAGCAGTAGTAGAGCATCACGATGCTTACTCTGATCAATTCTATACTTCAAATAAGATAGTGTGTACAAATTTCTTTTAGTGTAGAAATGATGGACATGAGTAATCCCTGTTCGGTCATTTCTTCTTGCTTCATCCCCTTTTGGCATTCTATCAATAGGAAATTTATAGGGAATATCAAAATTATCTACCTTATTTAGAACTTTATAATCTTCGGAATCTAATTTTTTAAAATATTCCTTCTTGCTATAAGTATAATTGATAAGAACAGGAACTTCTTTAACTTGTTCTACATTCCAATCTAACTTTTTATCATAGTTTACTTCCCATGATTTTTCTAAACTTTTCTTATTCAACTTAACTCCACAATGTACACAATTAAATTCTTTATGTACTTTTCCTTTTTCATAATCAACAGCAATATCAAAAAACTAACTCTTCGGTACAATTTGGACAATTATATACTTGGCTCCAAACCATGTAATTAATCTTTCCTAGATCACCATTACTATGTTTTGTTTCATACATCCATCCACACTTTTTTCTACATCATTTATTATTTCGTTTGCTTCTTGATAGAAACTGTTAACTAAAATCGGAGTATTATAATTTTTAGCTATAAATGTTGCAATGGGAGATAAATCGGATAGAATTGTTTTACGAAATCCAAGTTTAGAAAATGTGTTACCATTTTGTCTTTTATATCTCCTTCTGAATTAATACTATATTCTAATTCCTTAACCTTTTTTTCATCCCCACATATGTTACCTGCGACTCCCGTCATTCCTGTACCCGAAAATCCATCCAACACCACGTCTCCAGGTTTGGTATAATGAAGTAAATACTTAACGATTGCTTTTGGAGGCACTTTAGTATGATAAGTGTGAGCACTATAGATAGGATCTCCTTTTCCCTCGCTTATATCTGTTGTAAATGGTTCACGATGGTATTGTTCATTTGAGGAACTAGTGTTTATCCTAGTTTTTTCTCTTTCCCATTCCCCAATAAATCATTAATCCAAGGATTAGGGCAAGCCGTATAATATGGCGGATCCGACAAAGCAATAATATCTTCATCTTCACCAATAGGAAATCCTTCTATCTCCTTCAATTCCGGCAATTTCTTTTTAATTCATCCCGAAAATATTCTCGTCGCTCATCATCATTTTCAAAAGTCATACCTAAGCAGACAACGGGTTGGTTGTCTGCATTAGATATTTCTTCTTCAAATGAAAATTGTTCATTTTCATTTGTCATAGTATGTTCCTCCTATTTTTTAACGGTTACCCGTACACGATCTTGGTCATTGTTACCTACCAGTGCTCGTAGTAACTTGTCTACATTTTCTCGTGCTTCTTTTACGGTAATTGGATTTCCATCACCGAACATTTTCTTCACCTGTTCTAGCTCTACTTGTTCTTGGTGTATACCTTTAAGCACTTTGTTAATAGCGTTAATAAGATTGATTGGTATTGGTAAAGTGAACGCTTGCTTATCCACAAAGTCATTAATTAATTGTTTCTCTTTTTCTTCCAGCAAATCAATACTTTCTTTGACAACAGGATCATTAAAGTTCGTTAATAATGTTTCTGTCCACGTGTCTAATAGCCCTTGTAATTCCTCTTCCAGTTCAGATAATGATGGCTTTTGCTTTAATTGTTCTTCTCTTGGGTTAAAGTGGCACTCCTGGCATTCTGGTGAATGCTGCAATTTATCAGTCGTTAGATGGTAACAAACGCGTAACGTCCCCATTTTATCTTGCCAATCCTTATAAACTTCATGGGGTAATAAGTCAATTCTTGAAGCTAATAAGTTTAAGGCATCAAAACGTTCATCTTGTAATAATTGGGATTTCTTTTTACTTTCCGTTGCATTTAAGCGCATTTGTTGATGTAAGGACAAGTAATAATCGATATAGACCTTTTTCAGTCGTTCTAACTCTTGGATCTCACTTATACAACCTTCGTCATTCTTTAAAGCGAGACTTAGATTATCCAATGCGACACTTACTCCATCAACCCAGTCTTTGCTTGGGGAAACGACAAATTTTGCTTTGACAAGATAGTCGGCTACTTTTGTAAATTCATTAATTTTCTTTTGCAGATTTTCTAAGGTGTCTAAAAGCTGTAAATTTTCCCTTTCTTGATGAATACGATCGATATCAAATTTCAAATTCATCATTTTTGCACGCGTATTATATACTTGCAGTCCTTGTAAGAAATCATTCAAGCTAGAAAGTTTTTCTTCTTTTTCTTTAATTTGTTCTGCTGTGAACAGTGGACCATCCCACACTTGGAATTTCGTTCTTAAATTAGCCATCATCTCAACAGTACGATTTGTTGCTTTCTTGGCACCAGCAACAATTTGTTTAATGGCAAAATCAACCTTTTCTTGATTTGAAAAGTCAATTTTTATGGAATCAAACAAATCCATTAAAGCTTGTACTTCTTTTACAGGCAATCCAGTTGGCTTTTTGATATGACTAAAATACGTTATATCCTGAATAGGTAGTCGAACAAATTCATTAAAATTCATTGCCTCATACTGCGTGCCATCAATCGTGACAACAATTTTACCATCCTGAATAAGCGCACCAAGAATGACAACAAGTAATTCAGGCTCCATGGCAAACTTTTGCGTTCGTCGTTGATCTGGTGTCCCTTGAGAAGTGTTAATCACTTCAATTAATTCATTCTGATTCAATACTTGGCCGTTTTCCTTGCTATCAAGCAAACCAGTAACCCATTTCGCGTATCCCGAATTTTTAGTTGTTGGATTCCCTTGTTGATCAACTAGAAGTAACCCATCAAGAACCGCTTTTCCTTGATTCGTCATCTTACCATTCAAATAATTCAGCGCGTCTTTTACATACGTATCTATATTCTTTCTGGTTAAAAAGGAGCTATCTAGCTTGCGGAAAGAAGGATATTCGTCATATTTCACTTCAAACCATTGTGATAGTAAATCCTGGGCGACGGAATCTACCAGCTCAACTAATGTATCAGGGTTGCTTGGTAAAAACATTCCGTGCTCCAAGACACCCGCTTTTTTCCTTTATATACAATTTCATACGCATCAACGAAATTTTCTTTAATCCATTTGACAAGTTTCTTTTTATATTCCTCCATTTTAGGTTTATATAGCTGTTTATTAGTGGTTGTGTCACCATACATCTCTCCTGCTCCACCATATAAACGCAACAATTGAATGAAATAATCATTCTTTTTCTCGAGACGGAAAAATACTTCATCTTCTTTTGTTCATCTTTAAACTTTGGCTCTACAAATGGTTGAAGCATATAAATATAGAAATCTCTTTCTGGCTGCGCAGTTGACCGCTCATTCGGCGCGCCAAAGAAAAGATATCCTTCACGTTTACACGCCGATCCATCCATGGAATTTCATGAAGCCAATTTTGTATCCAAACACATAAGCAGATGTTTCAGAAACTTCTGTTGCTTGTTTCAATACTTCGAAGTAATAGCTATCTAATTGATGGTCCGATAAACCTTCTCCACGTTTCTGGATTAATTCATCGACAGGAATGGATTCATCTATATTGATGTAATATTGGCCATTATCATTATTTAAAGAAATAAATTGAAAGCTTGCTGCATTTCGTAAGTCTTTCATTGCCGCTTCGATTGTTGTTTGTAAAAATTCTGCTGCATCGTCTTCAAAATCAAGCAATGTTGGTAGACTCAAGAAAAGTTTGTCTCGAAGTGTGTCAGAATTTAATCCAATTGGAGTCTTTAAATCCTCGGTTGTTAAACGAAACACTGCCAAAGCATTCACCATTTGTGTGGCAATTGATTTATACTGACGCTTCACACTGGATTGAATCGTCCCTTTTAAGGTATCCACTTTATCCATTATCACTTTTACCCGATCATCTGAACGTAGAGAAGAATCCTCTTCAATGTATGTCCAATATCGATCAAATGAGATCAATCCCGTTGCATCCTCTGGTACTTCTTCAGAGAGCAACTTATTAATTTCACCTGTAATTGTCGAGAGTGCGACTCGTTTTTCACCAATGTGTACTCTTTCAAATATTTCTAAATAAGCGGGATGAATCGGAAACAGATTCACATATGTCTCCATGTCCTCCGATAGTCCACTGTATAGCTTCTTAAATTTACTTAAATGCTCACGGATTAGTGCCTTTTGTTCCTCGTTTTTCTTTAATAGACGTTCAGAAACAACAAAAGCAATATCTTCGTGAACAATGCGTGTCTCTTTAAAAACGCTCTTTTACACGGCGTAAAGAATCGGCTACGAAATTAAACCTTTGATTTTCAAACAACATTTCCTGTACACCAGAAACAAAGCGAAAACGGGTGGTATTACATACTTCCCCAATTTCACGTAAAAAGCCCAAATCAAGCGTTAACTCCTGTTCATTTCTTCCACGTAAATAGTCAAGAAGCTCATCTATAACAAGCAATAGACCTTTGTCCGGATATTGCCCATGAAATAATTCCATCATTTCAAACAGCATGTCTTTATTATTTGTGACTTGATCAGCTGGCGGAAAAGTGTATTCAATGCCCATATCCGCCAACCCTTGTTCCAGTTGACGACAAATTATTTCACGTAATGGCATAGTCACGGCACCGAATTCCGCACGAATCACTTTGAATTTACCTTCTATTTCTTTTGCTTTTTCAGCGACCTGCTCGTGACGCAAATGTTCACTAGCACCAGGCTGTTCGGCGATTGTAGAAACCACACTCATTAAATGTGATTTACCAGAGCCATAATTTCCGACAATAAGCAGTCCTTTGTTATCGACCATGCGATCAAATTGAAGATTTTCCATTATATCATTTATCAATTTCTCTGCCATATTGTCTGAAATCACATACGTGTTTAATAGTGAAATTGCGCGCTCTTTATCATCTGCTTCCCGTAACTTAACAACGGACTCAACGGGATCAAACGAGATTAATTCATCGTAACGTAACATGTCTCTTCCCCCATTTCTTTTATTTTAGAAACACTTTCCCTTCCAATTCATGACAAGTAAAGTACTCAGGATGACCATATTCTGCATAAACCAACCGACTATCTTCATATTTTCCTGGCCACTCCACAACAAGCTTATAATTCTTACTGATATTTTCTAATAAACGAATGGGATGTACCTGTAGTACGGGATCAAAAAGGATGTCAATATGCTGGAGTAAGTATGTTTCATTTGTGTTAACAATCACATTCTGAAGTATGTCTTCCACATGTAATGGATAATTTTTTGCGATATATGAATCAATTCCTGACTTAACACAAGATTCACGTTTATCTTCTCAAAACTATCGGTGATTGGTATATTTGAATTAAATTGGTTGTTTCTATTACATAAAAATTAATTTGTGCCACCATTTTCCCATTTGTTGAACTTCATTTTTTAGACTATGTGCATTCAATAGCAACATCCTTCTCATTTTTGCTATACTTCATTTTCTGATCAATTCATCACTTAAAAATAATTTTTGGTTATTCTTTTCCTCTATTTTTAAAAAATACAATGCTACCTTAATAATATTACAATTGAATACATACTACAAATCAGAGACGGTTCTAACCGCCTCTGATTCCCAACTCACTTTAAACAAAAAAATCCACGTGTCTCCTGGGTTAATGTTCAACAGTAGGCGATGGTCTAATAATTGATTTCCCCACTCACAGTAGGTCTCTGAAACGTACGAACAAGAATGGCATGCCGCACCATACACCCCAAAACTACACCGGCTATTATTTAGTACTATTTTACCATTAACTTTAGAAGATTTTAAGGCTACAATTGCTTCCAATCAACCATAGATATTGTTAAAACAGAACTAATAGAAACCGTCCTCAAAGACAACTCCTTATATTATTTTACATCAAAACATGTACAAAATATGTTCAGCTCTCAAATTATCGAGTATTGAAGAATCCGTGAATAGTTAACCACAACCGGAATTAGGATTTTATCAACCGGAAAAGCCAGTCAAAAGTTCTGTCTGGCTTTTCCTTCCTTTCTGAAAGAAAAAAGTGATACAAAAGGGGATACAATCGTGGAACCATTAGTACCTTGTGATTATACATAAGTGTAAATACCGTCCCATACATAGACACAGGGGAATTTCAAACGAAACTTGTACTTGCCTTATGATGAATAAGTTTCGAATCCTTCTTTAGATAATCATAAATATGAAACACATACCCCCTTGCCTACAGCAGCGGATTCTTAACCGTTGCTTGTCACCTGCTGTCGTATGTAATGTCCACTCATCCTGATTAATGCGCATTAATGCTAATACACTGCCTGGTAACACCTTTTATCGCCGCTATTCGATTGTATATATGAAGGGATTCATCATTATAATCGAATGTGACAAGGAAAACGTGTCATGAGGACAGATATATAACGGCTATACACCTTTTTGCCCACCCTACCACTTTCCAACAATTTCTACACAAATAACGTTCATTCGTTGTTATAATAGTCAATAGTACCTAATAAGATAAAAGTGGTTTAAAAGGGGGTATACTTATGGAACCATCCGTAACTTGTGATTACGAATATGACGACAAGGTAAGTTTTGCCTTGCAGCAGAATCATGTTCCATTTATTAAGTATTTGTCCATTGAAAACATAAGTTCTGATAAACACGTAAACCTTGAAATTGAAATAACTTCTAATCCTTCTTTCTTTGAACCCAAAACGTTACATCTTGAAGAACTTGACCCCGGAGAAGTTATTAAATTCCATCCTGACATACAGCTATCAGCAGATTTTCTCAGTAATTTGGAAGAAAGCATGACTGGGCATTTTGGAATAAGAGTTAAATCTGGTGAGGATGAACTGTACCATATAAATTTACCAGTCGACATTCTATCCTTTGATTCCTGGCCAGGATCTACCGTACTTCCGGAGATCATCTCCAGTTTTATTACACCTAATCGACCGTTTGTGATGGAGATTATCAAACAAGCGTCCAACATCATGCAGAAAAACACGGATTCAAATGCAATGGATGGCTATCAGAGCGGCGATCCCAATCGTGTTATCGCGCAGCTGTCTGCTATTTTTTCGGCTATCCAGTCACAGAAAATCGCATATGCCAATCCACCCGCGAGCTTTGAAGCAAACGGACAGAAAATCCGCTTCCCTGACATGATAAAAGAACAGCAATTGGGAACCTGTCTTGATTTATCCCTATTATATGCTGCATGTGCAGAAGCAATCGGTATCCACCCTATTGTCGTATTTTTCCGGGATCATGCGTATCCTGCTTTCTGGCTGAACGATTTTGCATCAGCCGAAAGTTTTCAAGATGATAAAAGTCTGCTCACCAAAAATATGGCGGGTGGCATTAATGAGATTGTTGTTGTGGAATCCACTTTACTAACCAATGAAACAGCCAGTTTTAACAGTGCGGTGCATTCCGCGGAAAACACGTTGAACAAACCGAATTACTTCCAATTTTTCATTGATGTCCGCAGAAGCCGGATTGGTCAAATTAAACCACTATCACTGAAGACAGATGCCGGGACTAAGATTCAGGCTGCTGTTCAACCGGAAGAACCTGTCAGAATCAATGACAACTTTGATTTTGAGAAAGTGGAAGTTATCCCTGAAAACGAGGAATCACCGGGTGAATTAAATCAGCAGGAGAGTAAAATCAATTATTGGCAAAATAAGTTGATTGATATGAGCCTGCGTAATAATCTGTTAAACTATCGTATTCATACCCAGGGAATTCCGGTTGTCACGTCCGGTTTGGATCAGATTGAGGATATTCTGTCCATGGGTCAAAAGTGTTTATACAGCCTCTGCCAAACGAGTGGCGGCATAAGGTCCGGGATTTCCGGGATCAAAAGGAACTTCTGACCAGCAACATATTGGCAGATGATATGAAGCATAACCGATTGCGTTCCATCCTGACAGAGACAAAATTGGAAAAGGAACTCGTTAAACTTTATCGGAAAGCCAAAAATACACTGGAAGAGACCGGTGCCAATTCGCTATTTATCGCGCTTGGATTTTTGAAATGGTATGATCCGAAGTCCTATTCCCAAGAACGCTTTGCACCAATCCTGCTTCTTCCTGTCGATCTGGTAAGGATGTCAGCGAAAAAAGGCTATTATATCAGGGCACGGGATGAAGAAATTCAAATCAATATCTCTCTTATTGAATACCTGAAGCAAACATTCGGGATTGATGCATCGCGATTATACAACATTCCAAAAAGACGACTATGGTGCTGATGTAAGGAAAGTTCTGACCACAATGTGCAGGATTATTATGCAAATGAAGAATTGGGACGTTTACGAAAATGCCAGTATTGGTGTATTCTCCTTTTCCAAGTTTGTCATGTGGAATGACCTTGTGAATCATTCAGAGGAATTAAAAGAAAATAAAGTCGTGAAAAGCTTAATGGAAGGAACGTATACTGGGGAAAGTCAGGCTTCATTCACCGATTCGCTGACTACGGAAGAGGATGAAGAAGCAAAGATTTATGCGCCATTAAACTCAGACAGCACCCAAACAGAGGCGGTCCTGGCAACCGGTGAAGATCAAAGTTTTGTATTGCACGGTCCCCCTGGTTCAGGTAAGTCACAAACCATTACAAACATGATTTCACATGCATTGGCCACAGGAAAAAGCGTTCTGTTTGTTGCCGAAAAATGGCTGCCTTAAGTGTCGTACAAAATCGGCTTGAATCGATTGGCCTGGCTGATTTTGTCTGGAGGTTTACTCGAATAAAGGTCAGAAAAAAGATATCCTCAAACAATTGGAGACATCCTTTGAAGCACAGCGTAAAGTGAAAGGGACAAACTGGGATGAAAAGTTTGAGGAAATCAAGGCACTGAAGAAAGAGTTAAATCAATATGTCCATGAACTGCATCAGGCTACAACGCTTGGCCAGAGTATTTTTGACATGATTGAAACCTATTCAGACTTGACGGAGCCACAGACCATGATCGAATTTGAGCGAGATAAGGTCATGGAAGTCGATGAAGTGAAACTAAAACGCATCAAGCAGCTAATTGAAAACATTGCCGTTGTTGGAGAAACCTGTGGCAATGTAACTGATAATCCATGGATTGGCATCAAGCAAACAAATTATTCCCTGGGGCTGCAGGACACCATTAAAGCGGAATTAGAAGGCATTGCACCAGCCGCAGAAAAGCTTCATCAAATGGAAGATGATTTTCTTGAGCTTGGATTATCACATGACAGCCAAAACCACCAGTGGTACACATTTATTTATAAGCTAATCCCTTATCTGGATAACATGCCAGACGCCGATTTAAACCTTATCGGCAAAGAACATTTCGACCAGCTTCAATCGGAAATAGCCGAAGTGATTAGAGTTGGCAGACAGCATGATGAACAAGTGGGCAAGATGGAAGAACGCTTTGACAAGGCTATTTTTAAAATCAATGCTGAAACCCTGTTACAGGATTTAAGACTAGCCGAAAACAGCTGGTTTATGAAAGAAAAACTTGGTAAAGGGAAAATTAAAAAAGAACTGAAAAAATACCTGAAAACAAAGGATAAAATCGAAACGGATGAATTGGAATCCATTATTACCGGCATTCGGGATATACAGGAGAAACAAGAATTTCTGCAGCAACACGATGATCGCATGAATAACTATTTCCCTGTTTTATGGAATGATGGAGCCGGAATGTGGGACGAAATGGAAGAAGCCGTACAATGGATGGCAGACGTCCGATCAACCATCAACGAATTGCAGCCGTCCCGTGATACACTGGCAGCTATGGCACAAAATCTGCAGGAACATAAGCAGCAGCTGTCGACTTCTCAAATGAAACAGCAAATGAACGCTTATACAACGGGATATGAAGACATCATGAAACACTGGGAAACGGTTGAGAAGGAATTAGTTGCAGCGGATTTACATGAGCCTGAACAGCCGGATTGGGCAAACTACGTCAAAGATAAGGCTGCCTACTTGTTGGAAGCATTGCCACAGCTGAAGGATAACTGTAAGCTGGCTAGCGTTATCCAGGAGGCGGAATCATTTGGATTACACCATGTGACGAAACCATATTTGGCAGGAGAACTTGGCTATCATGAACTTCTTCTCGCCTATTTGTACGGATTTTACCGTATCCGGATCGATGAAGAAATCTCAAATAATGAACGTTTATCACAGTTTTCGAAAGCAAGCTTTGAGAATAAGCTCGACAACTTTTACAACCTTGATGATGAAATCAGTGAACTGACAAAAATTGAGGTATATGTGAAATTAATGGATCGTATTCCTGATTTGCTGAATAATGCCATTGAAAGTTCAGAACCCGGCATTCTGGCGAAGGCTATTAAAAGTAAAGGTAGAGGCATTGCCATTCGTCAGTTATTTGACAGGATTAAAAATCTGCTGCCGAAAATCAAACCTTGTATGCTGATGAGTCCATTGTCCGTTGCCCAATATCTTGATCCATCATTTCCAAAATTTGATCTAGTTATATTTGATGAAGCATCACAACTTCCAACCAGTGAAGCAATCGGAGCTATGGGACGAGGGAAAAACGTCATTGTTGTTGGTGATCCTAAACAATTGCCGCCAACGGATTTCTTTGGCACCAAACAGGAAGAGGATAATTTTGACCTGCAGGACCTGGAAAGTGTTCTGGACGATAGTCTTGCGATACGGCTGCCGCAAAAACACTTAAGGTGGCATTACCGGAGTGAACATGAAAGTCTCATTTCTTTTTCCAATAATCAATTTTATGAAAACAAACTCGTCACCTTCCCATCGATTGATGATATTCACTCACGGGTATCTTTCCGAAATGTGGGTGGTGTCTATGACCGTGGGAAAACGAAACAAAACAAATGGAAGCAGAAGCTATCGTCGATGAAATTTTCACAAGACTGGCGGGCCCGGAAAAACAGCATGAAAGTATTGGTGTTGTGACATTCAGTCAGCCGCAGCAAACACTAATTGAAGATATGATTGATGAACGACTTAAACAGGACGCCTCTCTGGAGAAATATTTTACCGATGAAGTTCAGGAGCCTGTCTTTGTTAAAAACCTGGAAAATGTTCAGGGTGATGAACGGGATATTATTCTCTTTTCTGTTGGATACGGCCCTGATCAAACCGGAAACATGTACCTGAATTTCGGACCGTTGAATCGTGATGAAGGCTGGCGCCGTCTAAATGTGGCCGTTTCCCGTGCCAAAAAAGAAATGATGATTGTTGCATCCATGGAACCGGATCAAATTAACCTATCACGAACCAAAGCGGACGGCGTGCATAGTCTGAAAGCATTCATGGAATTTGCCAAAAAAGGAAATCTATCATTAAACATGGAAAGCCGAATAAATAGCAAAAAGGCAAATTCCAACGTCATCATTCCCAAAATACAGAAAGCACTGCAGAATCACGGTTATCAGGTGGAAACAAACGTCGGTAACAGTGCCTTCAAAGTTGATCTGGCAGTCGTTGATAAAAATAACAATGGACAATATTTAGCCGCCATTCAGCTGGATGGCCACCGATATGCGAGCCGCACCACAACGCGTGACCGCAATAAATTGGGTGACGTCATGCTTAGCAGATTAGGCTGGCATATTATTAAAGTCTGGTCAGTGGAATGGTGGCACAACGAGGAAAAACAAATGGAGGAATTGTTAGCCCGGCTTGAAGCAATCGAAAAGCAAATGGTGGCAGATAGCAAGCCGGAAGCGCCGCCCGAAAAAGAAGAGGAATCCATTCGTGCTAAAATTGATGAGCTCGCCATACCTGAAGAAGCGAAACAGGAAGAAACCCTTTATGAACCGGCTGTGCTGGAAGAGGTTGATTTGCCAACTGATGACTCTACTCGTACGAAGGCACACCAATCATCCGGGAACAAATCAAGCAAGTTATCAATCAAGAAGCACCGGTCAGCTTTTCCAGATTAACCAAATTAATTATCAATGCCTGGGGATTCTCAAGAAGTGGTACCAAGCTGGAAAGAGTCATCCAAAACACCCTAACCAATTCGGGATCTTACGAAACAACGGAAGAAAAAGGGAAATTTATTTGGGTAGATGAAGAGCAATTCAAAACCTACCGTGACTTTCGAGTGACGAAACACGAGCGCAGAGCATTGCAGGATATCAGTAAGATCGAATATGCTAATGGCGTACACAACATAATGAAAGCGGCACTTCGCCTGCCAAAAGCCGATTTGGTACGCGAAATATCCAAACAGCTCGGATTCAGCCGCACCAGCAATAATACAGAGAAGTACGTCCAGGAAGCTATTGATCTAAACGTTGATAAAGGATGGCTTACAGAAGACGATGAAGGAAATATTGAACTAAAGGAATAACAGATTGAAGGAGCCTTAAACAGTGTGTTTAGGGCTCTTTTTGTTTTACTATTCCAAGCAAAATTGGCGCAAGTCCTATTTTCATACTTGGAACAACCACCCTGTTCAAAGCGTGCTCAAGACCTTTTCGGCCGTTCCAACCGCTTCTTTGGTCGTGAGAAGCCTTCTCGAAACCTTTTCAGCCGTTCCAACTGCTCCTTTTGGTCGTGAGAAGCCTTCTCGAAACCTTTTCAGCCGTTACAACCGCTCCTTTGGTCGTGAGAAGCCTTCTCGAAACCTTTTCGGCTGTTCGAACCGCTCCTTTTGGTCGTGAGAAGCTCGTACTGTCGTACACATCACCCCCTTTCACTAAAAAAGGAGTGAGCCACCACCCATTTTCATCATGTTTCCTTATAAACGCTTTCTTATATTGTTCCTCCCCAATTAATCAAGACACTAATGACTAAAGCAATCCAAGATATACAGAGTGCTATAATGACAAATGGAAAAATGTACCGAAGCCACCTTCCATAAGGAACCTTACATAATCCAAGCATTGCCATTAACCCACCTAATGTAGGGGAAAATATGTTAGTAAGACCGTCACCAATTTGGAATGCCAAGATTGTCGATTGCCGTGTAATGTCTAACATATCACCAACGGGTATCATAATTGGCAACGTAACTAATGCCTGGCCACTGCCACTTGGAATGAAAATATTAATAATCGACTGGGATATGGTCATGAATACAGCAGCCAACGTGGTTGGTAAATACTCCAGTACGGAGAATAGACCATGAGCAACGGTATCACTGATATTTCCCTTGTTCAACACCACTTGTGTCGCCATTGCAACACCAATCAGAATAGCTGCTAATGCACTAGGTTTAAGCGCTTCTGAAAACACATTAGCGATTTGACTGGAATTCATTCTCGCAATAATCCCACTGACAATGCCTATCATGAGAAATATCGCAGCAACTTCATTAATATACCAGCCTTTTGCAAAAACGCCAAAAAGCATAATCGTAATCCCTGTAATAAGCACAAGTAACATCGCAATATCCTGTTTGCTCATCTTATACGAGTCAAGGGGTTTACTAAGCTGCATGTCCCGGACATCGACGTCATTAGCAAGACCTTTCTCCCGGTCCTTTAATATCTTTTTAAAATATCGGACATTATAATAAGCTAATACAGATAAAGTGAGAACCACTAAAATACTTCTAAAAAGCCACCCTGAAAAAAGTTGCATTTCCGCTAGCTTATGCCCTACACCTACCGTATAAGGATTGAACGGAGAAAGACCAAATCCTACAAGCACGCCGCCTATTCCAATACCCGCTCCGAGCATTGCATCTCCACCAATGGCGACACTTAATAAAACAGCAATTGGAATAAGGGCAATATTATTTTCAAGTCCGATGAATATTCCGAAAAGGCCGTAAACAAAAGTCATAATAACAACAATAAGGAATCGCCTTTGAATTCCAATTTTACGAACGAATGTCCCAATTGTATTTTCAAGCATTCCTGTTTTTTCCAGAAGTCCAAACATCATTGCCGCGGCAAATGTGATAAAGACGATGTCCGCCATTTCCTGGAATCCTTCAGGAATGGAAGTAAATAAGTCCATAATACCAACAGGACTGTTCTCTACATATTCAAACGATCCCGGAATGGTTCGGGTTTCGCCATCAACGGTTTCCCTTTCATACGATCCGGCCGGAATAATATACGTCAAAATAGCTGCAGCAACAACAATATAAAATAATAATGCCAATGGATGTGGAATGCGATCCAATAATTTTTTACTTTTCTTTTCATCCTTCATGTACATTCACCTCTTGTTGTAAGTATTGCTGGTATATCTATAGGGTTTGAAGTTTTGCTTTAATTCTTATGCTGTCATTGATTTCCTCCTTGTTGATTAGCTAATCTCATAAATTTATAGATAGATACAAAATAGCCTCTTTCAATGGGAAAGAGGCTAAAATCTATTCGCCTTATCTCCCAGAATAAAAAAAACTATCCTGCAGGAATTGGCACCTTTCCTTCTAATAAGGAGGTTGCCGGACGTCAACGGGCCTGTCCCTCGGTCACTCTTGATAAGCATAAATTATAAAATTATAAGGTTACGTTAATGTTGAAATAATTATATAGTTGGGAGACTTTTTGTCAACGGGTATAAAGCGATTTTGTTGGGAGGTGTCGATTACAATCGAATGGATGGGTGTTTATAGTCCGGAAAAATCAGTAAATATTCTTTTCCCTACTTAGTAACATCCTGCATATTGATGGACATATCGAAAATCTTTTTAAAACGTCTTCTATATTAGTCATCGATAGATTTCGGCATGTTTATCATCTGCAGGCGATAAGACCCCCACATTTGTGAAGGGCTTTAGCCCAGAAATAAATGGGGGATGAATCGCCTTCGGACAAGGGATGACTTTTGCCATCTAAATTGTCCGACCATTTAAGTAATACGTTCATCCTATAATATTGTAGACAATTCGTGTAGCCCTCTTTTTCCAACCAAAAAGATCTAAATGAAATCGAACAAATGTTTGAGTTATTGGTAGTAATAGTGTATAATAACATTAAATATATTAGCATACTTAAATAGTCTTAAAGCACCAAAACAATCCTTTACTACTCTGCCCCGAAACGGAACACGGTTTGTTTCTGATACTCTTCTCCCCCTTCCAACATCACACCCGGAAAGTCTTTCTCATGCAGGGAGGCGGGTGATGCCTGGGTTTCAAAACAAACCCCTAAATACTTTTTGATGCCCCTTCTAATAAAGCAAGTCCAGCTTCTAAATTGTTGGCTGTATACATTACCATTCCAGGCTGATCCGTTTCGATAGTAAGGACACGACCGCTGCTCTCATCTTTTACTGTTACGCTTTCCTCTTTATTATGATCATTAAATATAAAATAATGATCATAACCATTGCCCACGATTTTGTTTTGCTTATTACCAGCTATAATGCCATCCTCCAGTTTACGGCCTTGCCTGAAATCAAATGAGGTCTCCTCCACATTTACTCGTTTTCCAGTTGCAATCAATTCTGCATCGAGCTCTACAAATTGTTGACTATCAACCGTAACCTGATGCCCATGAACCGTGTCACGTAAATTCCCTGACAAATTGAAATACGAATGATTCGTTAACGCAAGAGGAGTTGTTTGATCCGTGTACGCCCAGTAGTCCAGTACTAGTTCATTGTCATTTGTTAAAGTGTAGGTAACGGCTACCTTCACATTCCCTGGATAACCGTTTTCCCCATCTTGACTAAAATAACGAAGCTTCACTCCAACACTATCATCTAATTCAAATGGTTCTGCGTCCCAAATGACATGATGAAACCCGTTTGTTCCACTGTGCAAGTGATTTCGTCCATCATTCGCTTCAAGTTTGTACAACTTTCCATCAATGGACAAACTAGCATTTTTATTCGTCCAGCCACCCGTCCAATCGTAGCACCTAAAAATGAGGATTTGATACATAATCATCAGTATTTCGGTAACCTAACACAACGTTTTCAATCTTTCCATTCCGATCTGGTGTCATTATTTTTGTTATGACTCCACCATAATTTAATACATGCACTTCCATCCCCTGGTCACTTTTTAGAACATAAACCGTCCAAGTATCATTTAAATTTTCTTCTTTGATATTCATATCGTCAGCTCCATTTTGTTTTTAAAAGAAAAGAGAAAGGACACGGTTTCCCTGGTCCTCCCTCCTATTTATTGATGATTAGGCTTTACCTTTTATTCATTGTTTACCTTTACCGGCTCCATTTGTTTATTTTTCCTTTCCCCCCATAAACTCTCTAATTGCTCTAATGATTTACCCTTAGTTTCCGGAACCATCTTCCATACGAAAATAGCAGAAATAACACTCATTAAACCATAGAATCCATACGTTAACCCTCCACTAACATCAATCATCGCAGGATAGGTTGATGAGATAAAGAAGTTTGCTGCCCATTGAGCTGCAACTGCAAAGGCCATTGCTTGTCCCCGGATCTTGTTAGGGAATATTTCAGATAGTAATACCCAACATATTGGTCCCCATGACATCATGAAGGAAGCCGTATATAATATGATAAAAATCAATGTCCATAATCCAAAGACTTCATTTTGAGCTAGTACTGCGACACCAAACATTCCAATAGCCATTCCGATAGAACCGATCATTAAGAGTGGTTTTCGCCCCCATTTATCTACTGTTCGAATAGCTACAATTGTAAATCCTACATTGACGACTCCCATTATAACTGTTTGAAGCATTGAGGCATTTTCCCCTGCACCCATGCTTTCAAAAATACGTGGTGCATAATATAAGGCAACATTAATACCAACAAATTGTTGGAAAACTGAAAGCAGAATCCCTACAATAATGACGGTTTTCCCAAAAGAAAATAATTTCCCGGTAGATTCTTTTGAATCTAATGATTCTCGAATATCGGATAAAACCTCTTTTGCCTTTTCTTTGGAACCATTAATTTTTGATAGAATATTTAAAGCTTGATCTTCTTTGTTTTTAGATGCCAGATACCTTGGAGTTTCAGGCACATAAAATAATAATACAAAGAATAATAATGCTGGTATCGCCTCCGAAGCAAACATAAATCTCCAACCAATATCATTGACCCAGGCTGTTGGTTGTCCACTTGCAATACCCCAGTTAACAAAATAAAACGACTAATTGTCCAAAGATAACAGCGAATTGATACCATGAGACTAATGTGCCTCGAATTCCTTGAGGAGCAATCTCCCCGATATATGTTGGAGAGGTTGCAGAAGCGATACCAACTCCTATACCCCCTATAATTCTATAAAAATTGAACATAATCAATAATCCTATTGTTGGTTCATTAAACTCAAAAACAGGAACTCCGGATATGCCGATCCTAGAGCAGAAACTAAAAATAAGGTAGCAGCTAACAATAAGGAATTTCTTCTTCCTAAATTATTGGAAAAATACCCTGATATTAACCCGCCAATAATACAGCCAATTAATGCACTTGAAACCGTCAATCCGTGTATTAGTGAACTTAATCCTAAACTATCAATCAAATAATTTTCCACTGATTGCTCTGCACCGGATATTACGGCTGTATCATAACCAAATAGCAACCCACCTAAAGCTGCAATTAAAGCAATTGAAAGCACATACGAATTATTATTTTTCTTTTTCATGTGATGTGTAAGGGCTAAAACAACATTGTTATGCCCTCATCCTGTCCTCCCCTCAATTTTTATTTTGAGTCGATTATACTGAAGCGCTTTCTTATCTCATAAAAATTATTAACAGTTGGATAAATGAACAGGCAATGAAAGCAAAACCTGTTCATTAAGTATAAAAAGTTATTCCCTAAAATGCATTAAGTCCGCAGACAACGAGGCAGTCATGTCGTATATTCTTTTATATAATCCGAATAATGTTTGATACCGTCTAACATTTTCTTCAATCGGTTCATAAGTTTTTTCTTCTTGCAAAAATTCTTCCGTACATTCCCGAAGTTTCAAACCAGCCGCATCCATATGCAGCTAACATCGCAGCACCCATGCCTGGACCTTGTTCATTTGACAATTTAACGATTTTAGCGTTAAAAATATCAGCTTGCATTTGTAACCATGTTTCATTTTTGGATCCGCCACCAATAGAAATGACGGTATCAATCCTCTTTCCTTGATCTCGAAATATCTGTACGGACTCGTTTAAAGAAAATGTAATCCCTTCCATTACTGCGCGTACAAAATGTTTCATCTCATGAGAACTATCCATTCCAATAAAACTTCCTCGAATGGATGAATCGAAATGTGGTGTTCGTTCTCCAACAATATATGGCGTATATAACAAACCATTTGCGCCAGGTGGAACCGTATCAACATCTTCCAACAATTGGTCAAACGTCTTATCTTTCGTAAAGACGTCTTTAAGCCATGTAAGGCTATGGCCGGCAGCTAGTGTGACCCCCATTGTATAATAGGCATCTGGTGCTCCATGGTTAAAATAATGTACTTTACCTTGAAAGTTTTTATCACCACGATTTTCATAAGCTAGAACTACCCCAGACGTTCCAGTACTAACTAATGTTTCTCCTTCTTTTAAAATTCCTGATCCAATTGCACCGCAAGCATTATCCGCTCCACCCGCAAACATGCGTGTGGAACTGGATAAGCCTGTTTTCTGCCATTTCCGGGGTTAATGTTCCTACTGCTTCATGGGATGCTACTAACGGCGGACATAAACTATCATCTATATCTAATAAATCACAATTTTTGACTCCATTCTTTTTCATTACATCCAGCAATAGAGTCCCTGCAGCGTCTGAATACTCCATGTTTGATTTTCCAGTAAGCTTCAAACGTACATAATCCTTGGGTAATAAAAATGTCTTTGCTTTATTATAAATCTCAGGCTCATGATTCTTTACCCACAATATTTTTGGTAAGGTAAATCCTTCTAATGCAAGATTCTTCGTGATGCGAAGCAACCTTTCTTTTCCAACTGTATCGTAAATTTGTTGACACTCAGCTGTTGTACGTGTGTCATTCCACAGAATGGCATTCCGAAGTACTTCCTGATTCTCATTTAACAATACAAGTCCATGCATTTGTCCGGAAAAACTAATTCCTTCAATATCATCAGGATCCCCCTCGAATTGTTGAATAAGTTCAGAAAGACCTGCGACAGTTTGGTCAACCCAATCTTGAGGAGCCTGCTCGCTATACCCTGTTTTTCTTGTATTAAGGGATAGTCTTTAGAAACTTCTTGAGTTACTTGTCCCTGCTGATTCACTAATAAAACCTTCACTGCACTCGTTCCTAAATCAACCCCAATGACATATTTCATCATTAACCCCCCTCAGCAAGTGAATTCCTTAATTATTAGCGTAAGCATTTAACATATACTGATTAATCGTCGCTTTCAGCCTTTCCAATTTGCCGGATTGATGGTTTATTTCTGTTAAGTCAAGCACATGATCTTCCAGTTTGTGAAAATCTGCTTTTCCTTCTACAATATCTAAACCAATTCCATCTGTGTAACTTTGATAACGATCTTCTATTACGCTTTCTAGTACTTGATTATCCAGTAACTTCTGCGCGACTTTTAAGCCTACTGCAAAGCTATCCATACCAGCTATGTGGGCGTGGAATAGATCTTCAGGCTCAAATGAACCTCTTCTCACTTTTGCATCAAAGTTTAATCCGCCACGTCCAAGTCCTCCATTTTTATAATTTCATACATACCTAAAGTTGTAGAATATAAGTCTGTTGGAAATTCATCCGTATCCCAGCCTAAGTGGGGATGACCCTGATTGGCATCAACTGAACCTAACACGTTGTTCGCACGTGCATAGTGAAGTTCATGTTCAAACGTATGGCCTGCAAGTGTTGCGTGATTCGCTTCAATATTGAATTTAAATGATCTTGAAGATCATAATGTTGTAAAAATGCATACCCGCTTGCAACATCAAAATCATACTGATGGGTAGTTGGTTCTTTCGGCTTCGGCTCAATAAGAAATTGACCATCGAAGCCAATTTCTTTTGCATAATCTACTGCCATATGGAAGAAACGCCCTAAATTATCCAATTCTAATTTCATGTCTGTGTTAAGGAGTGTCTCGTAACCTTCACGTCCTCCCCAAAACACATAATTTTCTCCACCTAATTCTTTACCAATTTCAAGTCCTTTTTTCACTTTGGCAGCAGCATATGCGAATACGTCCGCATTGTTAGAAGATGCAGCCCCGTGAATAAAACGCGGATGCGTAAAATTGTTAGCAGTATTCCAAAGCAATTTTGTTTTACTGTCCTTCATATAATCCTTAATCATGGAAACTATCGTATCTAAGTTTTATTTGTTTCCCTTAAGGTATTTCCTTCTGGTGCAATATCAACATCATGAAAACAGAAATATGGAACCCCAAGTTTTTCAAAGAATTCAAACGCAGCCTCTACTCGTGCTTTAGCTTGATCCATACCCGTAAATTTGTCCCATGGACGTACAGCGGTCCCGGAACCAAAAGGATCTGATAAGTCTTCTGTAAATGTGTGCCAATATGCTACTGCAAAACGCAAATAATCTTCCATTCTTTTCCACCAACAACCTCATCCGGGTTGTAAAACTTGAATGCATAAGGATTAGTTGAAGTTGGTCCTTCAAAATTTATTTTGTTTATGTTTGGAAAGTAGCTCAATATTCTTTCTCCTCTCAGTTTTATTTAACTAAAAGTAACTTTGTTTATCTTTTAAACTAAGTTTACTCCTATATTGAAAACGTTGTCAATAGTTTTTCTAATCCTATAACTTCTTTCTAATATTTTCACTCAAAATCACCGTAAAATCTTTTAACGCCAATTATATAAATAGAGTAAAACCATTAATTCATTTAGTACTTAAACAAAGTCATCTTGGTTATCTGTGAATTCTCCTCAAGTTTTATGATAGAATTAAGAGACTTAATTTGTTGAGGAGAAAAGAGAGTATATGAAAAACTACAAACTGGCGATCAAAGTTTTGTTAAACGAATGAATAAATCAATTGTTTTTAATTCCATTAAAGATAAAGGTCCATTATCCCGCACACAGATCTCTAAAATCACCGGATTGAATAAAGCAACCGTTTCTACTATGGTTTCAGAATTAATTGAAGAATCATTTGCAAATGAAATAGAATCAGGCCAATCCAGTGGTGGAAGAAGACCTGTTATGCTTTATTTTAATAACCATGCGGGGTACTCAATAGGAATAGATTTGGGGGTTAATTATGTTTTAGGTGTATTAACGGATTTAAACGGAACTATAATGGAGGAGGTCAGTAGATCATTAACAAGTAATAAATATACTGACGTAAAAAATACTTTAATTTTCATTATCGGTTCATTAATTACTAAGGCACCGGATAGTCCATATGGAGTTATAGGCATAGGTATAGGAGTTCCTGGTAATGTAGATCATAATGAAAAGATCTTATTTGCTCCAAATCTTGAGTGGAAGCAAATTGATTTAAAAGCAGACATTCAAAATGATTTCCACATTCCAGTAAAGATTCAAAATGAAGCAAATTGTGGTGCACATGGTGAACACCTATACGGTGCCGGAAAAACAGTTCAAACTTAATATACATCAGTATAGGTATTGGAATAGGGGCGGGAATTATTATCCAAAACAATCTTTACACTGGTACGTCCGGCATATCAGGAGAGATGGGACACTTTACTATAGAAGCTAACGGACGAAAATGTCCCTGTGGCAACCAGGGGTGCTGGGAACTATATGCATCGGAAAATGCTCTTTTACAGTATGCAAATAAACAAAGTGTTTTAAAAGGCAATGAGAATATTACTTTGGAAGAACTCATAACAGAAGCAAAATGGGGAATCAAAAGGTTTTACAAATCCTGCACACATTAGGAGAATATATAGGAATTGGGTTGACAAAACGTTATCAATACGTTTAATCCTGAAATGGTTATTATAGGAAACAGAATATCACAATTTAGCAATTGGATTTCAAATCCGATTAATCATGTATTTCGTGAAAGATTGTCTCAATACCATTATGAAAATACTGATATTAATTTTCTGTACTGGAGAAATATTCAAGTACCCTTGGTGCTGCTTCCATTGCTATTTCCGATTTCTATTTGAGCAGATTAGAA
This sequence comes from Lentibacillus juripiscarius JCM 12147, assembly GCA_001311805.1. The sequence continues at coordinate 32,437 of BBCA01000030.1, forward strand.
AAAGTTCAGCAACCCTTCAAATAAATCAATTCAGACTTCTCCAAGAAAACAGCCGAATTCTTCTATTGAAAAAATGCGGCTGTTTCAAATAGCTTATTTATTTTCAGTACTCTTCTAATATCTGTATAACCATACGCAAATTACTCACCCCCCCTTTTCCCCATCGCCACAAGCATTCAATACGGTTATATCCCCGCTGACATAGGCCGGTAGCACTTCCGCCAGAGCAAACCCTTTTAAATTTTTTAGCCAACATGTATCTAATATAGGTTTTTATGGCATACCGTAAAGGAATAATTTTCCTTTACAGTAATCTTCAGAACTGTTAAACTAAATTGGTAAAATTTATTTTTCACTAGGGGAGCCTTTTTGGCTGAGAATAACGATGGTCGTTTAAACCCTTTGTGCCCGAGATAGGTAATACTAGCGTGGGTAAGTGACTCTTGTACGTAAGGCATATGGGATACCCGTATACCTTACAGCGGGCTGCACTTCATGCAAGTGCAGCTTTTAAATGGGCACTAAAAATGGGCACAATGTAGTGTTTAGCGACTGGGAGGAGGTGCTGGATTTGCATAAGGAGTGGTATTTTCTGGATAGTGGATATCAGGATGCAGCGGTGAACATGGCATTGGATGAAGCGCTATTAAACTGGCATAGTGAAGGGAAAATCCCGCCGACATTGCGCTTTTACGGCTGGTCCAGACCGACGCTTTCTATTGGGCAATTCCAAAAGAGCGATAAAGCAATCGATTTTGATGCAGTACGATCATATAATTGCCATTTTGTCCGCCGCTTAACGGGCGGCAGTGCAGTACTGCATGATAATGAACTGACATACAGCATTGTCGTTTCCGAGGATCAACCGGGTATTCCTGCGTCTGTACGTGAGGCCTATTATGTTTTGTCAAAGGGACTTGTGGAAGGGTTTAAGAACTTAGGTATTACGGTTGATTATGCGATGCCGGATAAAGATACAGCAAGAGATCGCACCGCTGTCTGTTTTGAAAAAGCAGCTTTTTACGAAATGATGGCTGACGGTAAAAAGCTATCCGGAAATGCGCAGACCAGAAATAAAGGTGTCCTGCTGCAGCATGGATCGATTCCCATGGACATGGATACCGGGATGCTTTATGATTTGTTCCGCTTTCCTTCTGAGGCGATCAAGCAAAGGAAACGTGAAGCTTTTCAGGAAAAAGCCGTCACCATTGATCAATTAACGAACAAAACGCACACGTACGACATGATGAAGCATGCGTTTTTATGCAGGGTTCGAATCGGGTTTGGGGGTAACGTTACGCCCCTTCGAACTGTCACGACAACAGTGGGAAGAAGTTTATCATTTAGCAGAAACAAAATATCGTTCCGATGAGTGGAACTATAATCGATTACGAAAGGAGTCCGTGAAACATGGCTAAAAACTATCAGCATATCCGTAAACCTGAGTGGTTAAAAACAGATCTGAAAACGAATAAATCGTATACCGGCCTAAAAAATTAATGCGGGAAAAACGTTTGAATACGGTTTGCGAGGAAGCCCGCTGCCCCAATATTCATGAGTGTTGGAGCGAGCGTCAGACAGCAACATTTATGATTTTAGGCAACGTGTGCACACGCGGCTGCCGATTTTGTGCGGTGGCAACCGGTCGGCCTAGTGAACTGGATTGGGGAGAGCCGGAACGAGTAGCTGAATCGGTCGAAATTATGGGTCTGAAACATGTGGTCGTAACCGCTGTTGCACGTGATGATTTGAATGATGGCGGTGCAGCCGTTTTTGCTGAAACTGTCCGGGCTATCCGCCGCAAAATCCAGGATGCACGATTGAGATTCTTCCATCCGATATGAAAGGTGACTATGAAAGCCTGTATACGTTAATGAACAGTGAACCGGATATATTTAATCATAACATTGAAACCGTTCGCAGACTGACGAAACGGGTGCGTGCGATTGCTACATACGATCGTTCCCTGAAACTGCTGGAACGCGTCAAAGAAATCGCTCCTAATACACCGACAAAATCAAGTATCATGGTTGGATTGGGCGAAACAAAAGATGAAATCATGGAAGCGATGGATGATTTGCGTGCCCACAATGTGGATATCATGACGATCGGCCAGTACCTGCAGCCGACGAAAAACACTTGAATATTGAACGGTACTACCACCCGGATGAATTTGAAGTACTAAAGCAAATTGCGCTGGAGAAAGGCTTTAGCCATTGCGAATCCGGTCCACTGGTAAGATCATCCTATCATGCCGATGAGCAAGTGAGCGCTGCGTCCAAGCAAAATCGGATTAAATACATGAAAGGCATTGAGGAGCAAGAAAAAGAACAGATTTTTAATAGGAAAAAGCTTATCACTTAAGTGTGATAAGCTTTTTCTTGCCTAACGTATTATTAAAATTGATGTCCCACTTTTCTTCCGATAGTATGACAGGAGGAGGATAAAAAAGTGCCTGTTACCCAAAATTATTACAGATACAATCCCTCAAGTAAGCAGTGGTAGATTGTTCAATACTGACCGATTGCCTTTTTGATTCTG
>BBCA01000031.1 GCA_001311805.1 Lentibacillus juripiscarius JCM 12147
TTTTTAGGGTGTAACTTTTTAAAATTTACCCTTGATTTTTCTAAAAAACCTTTATAATGTTTATTGGCATGAAGAAATCAGCCGATCACTTGGTTACGGGAGTGGCTTTGACTACTCACTTCTACCTTGCGGATGGCAAAACCATTAACAAATTCAGGTCTGGCGGCAATAGCGGAGAGGATACACCTGTTCCCATGCCGAACACAGAAGTTAAGCTCTCCAGCGCCGATGGTAGTTGGGGCCTTGCCCCTGCGAGAGTAGGACGCCGCCAGGCAATTCCATTTGGATTATTCCACAGTAGCTCAGTGGTAGAGCTATCGGCTGTTAACCGATCGGTCGCAGGTTCGAATCCTGCCTGTGGAGCCATGGAGAGCTGTCCGAGTGGTCGAAGGAGCACGATTGGAAATCGTGTAGGCCGCTATCGTGGTCTCGAGGGTTCGAATCCCTCGCTCTCCGCCATTGAGATTTTAAATCCTGGCCCGTTGGTCAAGCGGTTAAGACACCGCCCTTTCACGGCGGTAACACGGGTTCGAGTCCCGTACGGGTCATCACCTATTTCAAGGATATAGATGTAAGCATGTCATTTACATGCAATCGCACATCCTGTGCGTCGGAGGATTAGCTCAGCCGGGAGAGCACTTGCCTTACAAGCAAGGGGTCGCAGGTTCGAACCCTGCATCCTCCACCATATTTCTTCTTATTCATATCGCGGGGTGGAGCAGTCTGGTAGCTCGTCGGGCTCATAACCCGAAGGTCGCAAGTTCAAATCTTGCCCCCGCAACCAATAATTCAATTCACTACGCCGAATAGACATCAATGTTAATTGAATATAGTAGTGCTTTGGAGTGCAACCAAAATGATTTAATCTGGTCCGGTAGTTCAGTTGGTTAGAATGCCTGCCTGTCACGCAGGAGGTCGCGGGTTCGAGTCCCGTCCGGACCGCCATTTTAAAAAGTATAAATAATACATAGAATGTTATTTCACGGCTCGATAGCTCAGTCGGTAGAGCAACGGACTGAAAATCCGTGTGTCGGCGGTTCGATTCCGTCTCGAGCCACCATTTGAAGTTAAGTCAATATGGAGGGGTAGCGAAGTTGGCCAAACGCGGCGGACTGTAAATCCGCTCCCTCAGGGTTCGGGGGTTCGAGTCCCTCCCCCTCCACCATTTATTTCATAGGGGTATAGTTTAATGGCAAAACGAAGGTCTCCAAAACCTTTGATGTGGGTTCGATTCCTACTACCCCTCCATAATTTACATTATGGCGGTCGTGGCGAAGTGGTTAACGCACCGGATTGTGGCTCCGGCATTCGTGGGTTCGATCCCCACCGGTCGCCCCATTACAATTATTATATTGGGCTATAGCCAAGCGGTAAGGCATCGGGTTTTGATCCCGTGATTCCCAGGTTCGAATCCTGGTAGCCCAGCCATTACAAGCGGAAGTAGTTCAGTGGTAGAACACCACCTTGCCAAGGTGGGGGTCGCGGGTTCGAATCCCGTCTTCCGCTCCATTTTCTTTTATCTTTCCTTTTGGCGGTATAGCCAAGTGGTAAGGCAGAGGTCTGCAAAACCTTTATCACCGGTTCGAATCCGGTTACCGCCTCCAAAATTGAACTATACGCCGATGTGGCGGAATTGGCAGACGCGCACGACTCAAAATCGTGTTCCTACGGGAGTGTGGGTTCGAGCCCCACCATCGGTATCTCCATAAACGTTATTATGACGGCGTTCTAGCGGACTAGGACGTCGTTTTTTCGTGTCTTTTCACGGAAGATTGTACGAAAATTAGTCGTATGCCTAAACGTCTTTCCTTTGTATGAACAGAGGGGAGGCATTTTTTCTACGGGCAGCCGTAGAAGCAATGACTTAACACCGTCGTAGTTCAAATCTGTCAGACGTTGAAGAGCTCCCGTTTCACCTGGTGGCGGACTCGGCGCTGTCGTTGGCTGCATTAAACGAAACGGAAAACGAATCTAGCATTATATGATATAATAAATTCTGATTTGACTAGACTAGTTAATGTTGACAGTAATATTTGTTACAACAATAAGGGTGGAATTATATTGAAGTTAAATAAAGTACTACCTACTCTTTTTTAGTTATGTTTCTTGTCATGGTTGGCTTTGGGATTATTATTCCGGTCCTCCCATTTTATGCAGAGGAACTGGGAGCCACACCTACTGAACTTGGGTTACTAATGGCTGTTTATTCGTTCATGCAGTTTATATTTGCACCAATGTGGGGGCGGATTTCTGACAGAGTTGGTCGTAAGCCGGTGATTATGATCGGTATTTTGGACTCTCCCTATCTTTTTCATGCTGGCGCTGTCTGCAAATTTATGGATGCTATTTGCTGCCAGGATTATTGGCGGTATATTATCAGCTGCAAATATGCCAACGGTGCAAGCTTATGTTGCAGACATAACGGCAGATGAAGAACGTGGGAAGGGAATGGGAATCATAGGGGCTGCCACTGGACTTGGTTTTATTTGCGGGCCGGCAATTGGCGGGGTTTTCACAAATATAAACTTACAAGCCCCTTTTTATATATCCGGGATTTTATCATTCTTAACAATGATTCTGGTTTTATTTGTGCTAAAAGAATCAATACATCTTTCAACAAATAAAGCCACACCGAAAAATAAATTATCATGGGCAAAAGTTTTCGTGGACCATTATCGATGCTATATTTTCTGCAATTTTTATTTCACTGTCGTTATCCGGTCTAGAAGCAACGTTTGCTTATTTTGCAGCAGAAACGGCAGGACTTGGTGCCGTCACATTAGGTTATATTTTTATGATTATGGGACTGGCTAGTGCAGCTGTTCAAGGATCAATGGGAAGATTAACAAAAATATGGGGAAGCGGTCATTATTCAGATGGGTATTCTCATTTCAGCGATTGGTTTTGGACTTATCCTTTTCACCCAAAACTTCACTACTGCTGCTATTTTCCTGGCCGTCTTTGGCATCGGAAATGGTGTAATCAGGCCTAGCGTTTCTTCCTTACTAACAAAGCAAAGTAAAACAGGACATGGAATTGTAACTGGATACTTATCTTCATTTGATTCACTCGGGAGAATTATAGGACCCGTGCTGGGAGGACTACTGTATTCCATCACTATTGGTTTACCTTATATTTCCGGTGTTTTCCTATCCTTTATGGCATATACCCTATTTCAGGTTTATTCCTCCAAGTCGAGGCAGGCAGAAACTCGCTAAGCATCTGTCAAACAATACTTCATAAATGATGTTTTACATTGGTTGCTCTTCCGCTAGCGATATAGCGAAAGAGCAGCCTTTTGTTTTTTAATAGATTCTCTTAGAATTCTTCATAAACAGCAGGATCCTGATTATTCATACGGCCATCCGGGCGTGTCAGTTTGTCGAATGCCACCATATCATCATTATCCAAATTAAAATCAAAGATTGACAGGTTTTCCAGTTGTCGTTTTGGTGATGCGGATTTTGGAATAGGTACAGAACCGAGCTGATAATGCCAGCGCAGGATAACCTGTGAAGCAGTCTTGTTATGTTTGTCCGCGACTAGTTTGATCGTATCGTTACTGAATACATCATTCGTACGCGCTAACGGACTCCACGATTCAGTTGCCACACCGTGTTCATCGTGCCATTGGCGTTGCTGTTTCTGATTAAAGAAAGGATGAAGCTCGACTTGATTAATGCTTGGCAGTACGCCTGTCTCTTTTTCAAGCCGTTCCATGTGCTCCGGCAAAAGTTCGAAACACCGATGGAGCGGATCAATCCCCATTTTTTGCATCAATCAGGGCTTGCCATGCTTCAACATAGTGATCCTGATTAGGATTTGGCCAATGGATCAGATATAGATCATAATAATCCAGGCTAGCCCGGTAAAGTGATTCTTGAATAGCCTTCACAGCTTTCTCATAAGTATGGTAACGTCCAGGAAGTTTCGATGCAATGCGCAATTCCTCCCGTGGTACGGATGTCCGCTGTAGTGCTGCCCCGACTGTCCCCTCATTTTCATAATTGTAGGCTGAATCAATCAAACGATAGCCATTGTCAATCGCACCGGCAATAGCGGCTGCACCGTCATTTCCCCACAGTTTATACGTCCCGAAGCCAATTGCCGGTATACGCGTGCCGTCATTCAGTGTGATTTCAGGTATCTGGCTTGTCATTATTTGCCTCCCTCTGTTTTGGATATCTGCTCTAAACTTGGTGTATATGCTAATATACTACCATATTGTCATTAAGGTTGTTATTATAACGCCTATGAACGGCCATGTTACAACCGGGAGCTTTTAAAGTGGTGTTTGGATTCAACCGGAGTGTACGATCAGCATCTATCACAAGGCCATTTCGGGTTCAAGCATCAGTTTTGAGGGGGGCATTATAAAATGGCATCCCGTACGAAACAGGATGCCATTAATTCTTAGGTAAAATCCTCCTATCGAGCATTCAAGGAGAATATATCAACAATGACTTTTAGAAGAACAGCAATGCACAAACCATTGTAACAAGAAGACCAATGATGACAGGGATAAAGCTTTTTCGGACTAGGTCAATGACGGATATTTTGGCAAAGCCTGCGATGGCGATGATTGGTGACCATGCGACAAGTGTACCGCCGCCTACCCAAATGGCACCGATTTGGCCGATGGAAGCAAGTGTTGTTGGGTCCATTCCCGTTGATGAAGCCAATGCTTCTGAAAGCGAACCGATTAATGGCAGGGCAGAGAATCCAGACCCATCAAGACCGGAAACCATCCCTAAAATCAACACACCTAATGCTGTGAAGAAGCCGTTATTTGGAATATACGCCTGACTTTCCTGAACTAAGTCAAATAGGAAAGAAGGTGTCGTTTCTGGGTCTGTACCGAAAATCTGACCTGCCAGCTCGCCGCTTCCAATAAAGAAAAACGCGGCAACAGGGATAACGAGACCCATTACTTTAAAGGCAAATACGAAGCCGTTAACGATATGATCGCTAACTTCCTGTAACGTTTTTTGTAGTCGCGGAACAGTGACATGATAATAATTAAGAGGATCGCTGTACCGCCAACAAGGGAAGAACCAGCCCCTTCTTCAATTGCTGGTACGACATCAGAGAATGTTGCCACAACTACATACGTGACAATGACTACAAAGATTGCAGGAACGAGAAAAGCAAACACTGGACTGTATTTACCTTTTTTAACTTCGGTTTCATCTGCACTAATGTTTAAGTCATTGTCTCCGCTATGTTCCCATTCGGTAAGGTTTTGTTTCGCTGGTTTTTTAATGGATTTGCGAACAATCAAATAAGCAATGGTTAGAGAAACTGCCCCGGTAACCAGGGACAAAATTAATGTTTGCTCCCCAATAGCACTAGCTTTAAGTACACTGCTGCTGGAAGCAGTTAATTCGGGTGCAACTTTCAGAATAAAGTCGGATGATAGTGCCATCCCATGACCAGCAAGTGAAATCGCAACCGCAGCCCCGATTGGTGAAAGTCCAGCTTGAATAGCTACTGGAATTAATAGTGCTCCAATCAGTGGAACTGCTGGTGCTGGCCAGAAGAATAACGATAAAAAGTACGTGACGACGACAAGTACCCAAAAAGATAATGTTCCGTTTTTCATTACTTTTTGGAAAGGAAGAACCATTTGCTCCTCAGCGCCAATTGACTTAATTGACCTTAGCAGTGCTGTCATAATTGCGATGATTAAGAAGATGTTAAACAGCTCAGCTGCGGCAGTTAAGTTTGCATTGAAAATTGCCTGAATACCATCCATGAAAGACCCAGTAAAGGACCAAGCGACGAAAAAACTCATGACTAATGCCGGAACGACAACATTTTGTCTGAACAACATCGTTAGAATGATCAACAATGTCCCAGCTAAATATAACCAATGTGCCAATGTTAATTCCATGATTAATATTTCTCCTCCAGGAATATAGAAATAAATCAACCACTTTCCAATGACAGCATATGTGGCTTTTTAGGCGGGTGTGAATGCCTGAGGTTAGGACGACGACCGGTTAACAAGACCGTCTTATGATATTTAGCACATCAAGTGCCTCTTGGCGGTGTTAACAGAAAGAATCGATAACAAAGTGAAACGAACCTACCTTCACATCGTTGTCCGTGATACGAATGAGCCATAATGAAGCTTCACTTTATTCAATTGTTTTGAAATGGCTTAATTTGAAAGCGACCGAGTTTGAAAATCTAAAACTTAAACATTCTCCAAGTAAACGAATAGTTAAAACATCCTCACCTTCCCTATAGATATCCTCTAAAATTGGGTAGACAAATTTGTCAAAATAAGGTTTTTGATCTTTTGGGGAATGTTTTTTTGATACCTGATTTTAAGAAGTTTACAAATTCTGTTCCAGCACTCTTCTGCTTTTTCTTGATTGACCCTTAGCTCTTCTGCTCTTTTTTGTCTTGCGATTGTTTCTTGCCTTACTTCTTCTTTTGCTTGACTATGGCCAAGTTTCAATAAAATTTAATGTCCATCTTTCCAACTTTTTGTTCGAGTTCTATTGGATATTCAGTAACAATAAAATCTCCAATAATATCATCATCATAAATTAATTGTGCAATCTCAGATGCTGTCTGATATTGTCCTGTTAATGTTAAATACTGGTTTGTTTTATTTGCTTCTTGTTCTCTTAACTTTGCATATTCAAGAAGTAGTTCATTTTCTTCTGCCAAAAGTTGTGCGATTGTTTCTTCCACTTGTATAGCAACCCATGACCCCGTGAAATCATGCAGCTCACTTGAGTAATAGTCATGAAACATACCCATTCCGTCTACAAAAGACGGATGGCTTAAACCATTATATTCATTTTCTATAAAACTATCTAAAGATGTATAATCTTTAACATTAAATGTGCTTTTTGTATTGTTGGTTTCACCGGATGTATCCCATGGCGGATCAAATTCAAACGTAATATCTGTTCTTGTTCGAGTTAAAAATACTTTTGAAATCCAGACTGCCACTTGTTGAATATATTTTTGATTATTCTTATTTGCATGTTCAGCAGTTCTTTCTATTAATAAATCGATTAATTCCTGCTTAACCATAAACAGATCACCTCAGAAATGAAAGAGTATAGGACTGTGTATTATGTTCACCTTTTTTATTATACTTTAACTTTGATAAAAAGGAGATGTAAAAATATAAACAACATAATATTCTGCATTATGTTAAAATACAGGATGTAACAACAGAGAAGCCAATCTTGTAAAATTGATTTTTGAAAGGAAGAATAAACTTAATGCTTAGGGTTGTTGTATCAGGGGAGGGTATTGTTTCGTGATTGGGAAATGATGTAGAAACCCTGTGGTATAACATCAATATGGGGAAGTCCGGCATTAAGCGGCTTGAATCGAAATAATCTTGTTTAAATTGCTCCCTGTTCATAATATCACCCTTATATGGTTATTCTATTTTTAACGGATAAGGAAGGCAGGGATCTGAATGATGGATAAAATATTAACAGTTCTAGGCGTGATTGGAGTGCCAATCTCAGTCGCTGGATCCATCTTTCATTGGTCAGCTTTAATCATGTTTATCGTGTACTGTTTAACAATTATTGCTTTAGCTGCTATTATCGGAAGGGCGACTGAAAGCCTGGCAATCGTTATGGGACCGAGAATAGGCGGTTTACTCAATGCGACGTTGGTAATGCTGTGGAACTGATTATTTCGATTTTTGCGCTTAAAGCGGGGCTTATTAGTATTGTTTTAGCCTCATTGACGGGGTCGGTATTGGGAAATTTACTTCTTGTGGCCGGTCTTCTTTTTTTGTTGGTGGTTTGAAATATAAACGCCAATCTTTCAACGTGCAGGAGGCACAGCATAACGCAGGACTGCTTATTTTTGCTGTCATTGTCGCATTTGTTATTCCAGAAGTATTTACACATACGATGAATGACCAGGAAACAATGATCATTAGCGTTGGTATTTCCATCATTTTAATCCTGTTATATTTGGCAGCGCTGCTATTTAAATTTGTAACACATCGCGGTGTTTACCAGAATAATGATAAAACAAATGGGAGCCATCAGGAAGAAGAAAATCCAGAATGGGGCAAAATAAAAGCAATGGTGATATTGGCAATTGCAACTATAGCTGTTGCCTATGTCTCAGAACATCTTGTTGACACATTCGATGTGGTCGGAGAGGCGTTGGATGGTCAGAATTATTTATTGGCGTTATTATTGTAGCAATCGTTGGAAATGCTGCAGAACATGCATCAGCAGTCATCATGGCTTATAAAATAAATGGAAGTAGCTATGGAAATTGCTGTCGGCTCAACACTTCAAGTAGCAATGTTTGTTCTGCCGATTCTTGTTTTGCTGTCACTTATCTTTTCAACATCGATGTCACTTGTTTTCACGTGGCCTGAATTAATTAGTATGGTGGCAGCAGTATTGTTGATGACTATACTTTCAAATGATGGCGATTCAAATTGGTTTGACGGAGCAGTATTATTGTCCGCTTATTTAATAATGGGGATTGGTTTTATTTTGTGTGAGATTCACACTATGCCCTGAATTTACTACACAACCCGCCGCTTATTACCTCATAAGAGAGTGAAGCGGCGGGTTTTTCATTTAAAGTAACAGGTACCAGGACCTGCGGTATTGTGCTGTTTTGGAAAAAGAAGTTCCTCTTTGTACAGTGACGATTCACCCATATTGAGATGCAAATAAGCTGTGTGTGTCAAAAAATTTCAGCTTCCTGGACCTTTCACGATATCGTTCATTTCCTTATTGAAAACGAGAAGTTTTATGATTTCGGATTAAGAATGTATTCCTGCAGTAAATCCACGTTATTTACGACAGCTTTGCAAAATCTGTTAATACTAATCTCTTCTGCTTTAATACCAAGTATACATAGGACAGCATTGATCATGTCCGTTTGATAGAGGTTTTCGATATAATAGTCCCATGTTTCCTTCCGTATATGGAAATAGGTATTCGCTTTGATAAGCTTCTGTATTTTTTCACGATCAGTATTACGATGGAATTCATCAAACAAATCGCTGTTATTTTTTATGAACTCACTGATAAATTCCTTTAATCGTTTGATACCATCCTCAATGCGGGGATGTAAATGATCCTCTTTTTTCCAGAGAATTAGATAATCCGGATCATCAATTGTATATTCTGGGCTTTCGGATCTTTCTTCAGCCGTATCTTCCATCAGTCTCGAAAAAGTTCAGCAGTAGTATCAAGTTCCCTGTCATTCTCGTTTTTTCATGGTTTAACAGGGGTTCAATCTCAACTAAATGTCCGAGTTTGGACTGTAGAATTGCTCCAACGTCATCAAGGGACAGATTTGACTTTATGTGCTCCTGAAAGCCCGACATTTTATTAATGCCTTTCCGAATTGTGAATGAACTGTTTCAGGTTCTTCACTTTCCGGGTCATTATGTGCGAGTGGCATTACATTCTCCGCATAATTTTCCCCGCCAATCCACCCCATCGATAAAACAGTCTCGGCAAAATCCTTTGCGTTGTAACGGCAACCATCCGGATCAAGAACACCAATATCGCAAGCTGTTTCAATACCAAACCCAAGATTAAAGAAACTGCTTAGTAAATCATGAAATCCAGCCATATTAACATCGTATTCATTAAATCGTTCTGTATAATACGCGCTAATGGTCGATGGGCAAAATTGATCCCGCACAAATTCGCCCAAAGCAAAATTATTTTCATGCATAATTAATCTCATAAACGATTTTAGTGCAGTAACATCATTCCGGACGATATCTCTTATGCGATCCAGCAATCTTTTGTTATTTACCCGCTCCGTTAATTGTATCGGTTTATGAAGGATTGTATTTGCCCAATCGATTGCCTTTTTCATTTGACCGATTGATATATCACCCTGAACTGCCACCTGTTTCGGAAACCGGCTTTCAAGAAGACAGGCTACCGCCAGCAAATAAATATGATATGGCAATCCTTGTGTTTTACCATCAAACACACGCGTGCTGTTTACAGGAATACGAAACTTTTCCTGATTATGAAACACTTTCTGATTTATCAACGCGGCTAAAATATCATCGCTGTGTTCATTCGTATTTATTTCTTCACGATAACTTTCAATATTCCTGAATAGACTAAATGATTCTGCAGACAGCATCGTATTGTAATCGCCAAATACATGCCATCCCAGGTGAAATTCCTTGTTGTAGCCGATTTCTATTTCCTCTTCTTTCGGACGATGAACATATCTCCAGGGAACTCCGTATGTTTCGTTGTCAATCGTACTATCCATGAACGGGTAGGCGTTGATTAAATCCAGGGATTCCTGGTAAACACGCTCCCACTCTTTTTGCCAATATTGTCCGGTAAAATATCCATAAAAATATAAACGCCCATTTGTGCTCCTCCTATTTTTAAAATATTCACAAATTTGACTTCACACGACTAAGCGCTGCCGTATTACATAAGAAATTTCTGGGTCTGCCTATTGCAAATTGTTCCGTGTCATAAGGATGGCCCTTCGTGATGGGAGTTGAAATCTTAAAGGATCTAAAACAGAGAGGTTTCGCGTCGATGTTTTCTGACATTATTATAGCACAGTCACACGAATCGAACAAATGTTTTGTTAAAAATTCTCTGGTGCGATGGAAGGGAGCATCATGCCACTCCTTGTAAACTTTTTGGAAAAATGATGACACCAAATACAATTTTCATTCGATTAGTAGGGTGAAAGGAGAATAGTTTCTTATTGGAAAGGGGCAAGGCTTTCGACGCACAGGACGTACTAGTGTCGGTGTTGCAACAGGACGTTGAGACCTTAGTCGACCGGTCCTTTTTATCCTTTTTGACACTTACTATAAGTAACCAATCAAAATTGCAGTGAAAATTAAAAATCAAGGAAAATCCAATTGCGGATTCCTTGATTTTTAATTTGTATGGCTAACCACCTTAACGCCTTTTGGTGAATTTTAGGGGGGCGTCATTATAAAACTATCCTATTTAAGACCGATTTCGGCGATGTCTTTCTTTACCACCTTTCATGGCGTTTAATTCCTCTTTGTTCTTGTTTTTCTTTTTACCTTTATCAGTACTCATTGAAACCCTCCTTTTCCCTTAGTCTGAACTGAAGTACACAAATAATGTAAAGGAGAAATCAGGAGTCGGTTTGAATCAGGGAAGAGGTGGCGTACCAATCATATTTCTATAACTCATTCCGCTTTTGTATTTGGTGTGCCAGAGCTGAGGCTCCTCAAAACTGAGCTTTCTTTTCTTCCATGCATAAAGTAATAAAGAGCCGTCGTTAGGAAAACCAGCACACCCATTAAAATATAAAGGTTTTGGTATCCGATTAATGGGATGATGAATCCGAGCAAGTACGGTCCAAACCCAAGTCCGGCATCGAGTGAGATATAGTAGGTTGATGTTGCCAGCCCTACCCGTTGGGGCGGTGTTACTTTCACTGCAATGGCTTGGGTGGTTGATTGCATATTACCAAATCCGAGGCCAATAAGAACGCCGGCTAGTAGCAGGGTAATGCCGGTTTCTGCTGTACTTAAAAGCAGTAATCCCGCTGCGAATAGGAAAAAGCTGGATACATGACGGAGTTTGCTCCCTTCAAGTCCATTAATCGTCCTGTGAATGGGCGTGAAATTAATATTGCGACTGCATAGACAACAAAAACAGACTTGCCATTTCGACCAGATCAATTTCAACTGCATAAAGTTAATAAATGAAAGGACGCTGGAGTATCCAAGGGAAATAATCAGTACGACGAACGCAATCGGCAATGCACTTGGTTCTATGAAACTGGAAAGCTTCCATTTATTTGTTTCAGTATCTTTTACCGGTTTATCGGCTACTGGAACGTTTAAAAAGATTGCAATTAAGAAACTAATGATTCCCAAGGCAAGACAAAAGCTAAAAATCGACTGATAACCAGTATGCTGACTCATGTAGAGTCCAATGAAAGGGCCAATTGCTGTAGCTAGTGTAATGCTCATGCTGTAAAAGCCGATTCCTTCCCCTTTTCTTTCTTCCGGTATCACTTCGGCGACAATTGTACCTGTTGCGGTGCTTGCCATCCCCAGTGCAATTCCATGCAATAAACGGGTAATTAACAGAAACGTGATTCCTGTATTAATAAAATATAATATGGAAGTAAGAATGAAAAAATCAGTCCAGCAAATAACATTCGCTTATTGCCAATTGAGGTGACCATACGCCCAATAAATAGCCTTCCGATTAACGTTCCGATAATAAAAATGCCGGTTACAAGCCCAGCCTGGCTTTCGGAAACATGAAATTGCTCGACTGCATAGACAGCCATGGTTACTAATAATAAATAAAAACTAAGTATAGGAAAAAATTAGCGGACGATACAATGATAAAGTCTTTCGTCCATAATTTAGATTTAGATGCATTCACCAAAAACAATCTCCTTACATAAGATTTTTTCGAATTTGTTTTATTATCCGGATGGTTTCCAGTTGTTCGTCTTCTGATATACCTGTTAGAAGCTCTTGTTCAAATTGGTCAATGGTGCTACGGACATTCTCATAAATCGTTCTGCCGAGCTCTGTCAGCTGCATTCGTTTTTCGCGCTTATCCTTGCCCTTGATCTGCTCTACATAATTGAATTCTTCCAGGCTGTTGAAGGTTCTTGTAATAGTCGGTTTCTCTACACCCTGGTAATGGGAAATCTCTACATGTGTTGCAGATCCATAATTATACAAGTAGTACAAAATCGTCCATTGAGCACGATGCAGGTTATGCTTGCTCAGTTCCACATTAAGCTGATTTTCAAAAGGGCGATACAACATGATCAGTTGATGAAAAAATGTTGTCCGGTTTTATGGAAAGCACCTCCTCATTAGTTATCACGGGTAATTGTTAACGAGAGTAACTTTATCAGGGTATCAATAACTATAAAATTGTCCAGTTTTTTTATTGGTTTGTTTAAGGGAGACAAATACAATACGCTAAACAGGGATTGAAAAATAACGACCCCCCACCAGGAATCAGTATTCTAATATGTTATAATAATATTTCCATAATTGTTTATTTAGAAAGAAGGCTGATTCCTGTGGTACACGTATTTCGCTGGTTCGTTTTATTTTATCGGGATCATGATTTTCAGTTTGGGTATAACGGTAACGATTAACATGCAGCATTTGGGTATTCACCCGTGGGATGTGCTGAATGTGGCGATGTTTGATATCGCTGGTCTGACAATTGGGTCCTGGCAGATTATGATTTCCTTTGTACTGATTGTTATTTCCTGGATACTGGATAAATCATACATTAAGATTGGCACATTTTTGAATGCTGTTCTTGTTGGGGCATTTGTGGACAGTTATATGTGGCTTGATTTCCTTCCGAAAGCTACCGGACAATGGTGGGCTGATTCGTTGATTATAACCGCCGGCATCGTGATTATGGGGTTTGGTGGCGGTATCTATAATGCTGCAGGGGTCGGATCCGGACCGCGCGACGGGTTTATGCTTTCGATTTCTGATAAAACTGGTGCATCGATTGGCAAAGTGCGCATGATTACGGAGAGCGCCGTTCTCGTAATCGGTTTGGTACTGGCCGGTCCTGTATTTGTTTTTACATTTATTTTCACGTTCATCCAAAGTCCGTTGTTCCAATTCAGTTACCATCAGATGTCTCGTGTGGTTGATGCATTTTCTGTCGCGCGCATGAATAAGCAATATACTAAGTCCAATAGCATCGGGTAGAACCCACATTCCTTAGTGTACTTCCATCTTAATATGTTATAGTGTATGAAAAACAGGGGGGAGAAAAGATGAATCAAGATCAGTTTCTCATTTATAGCAGTCAGAAAAAGCCCATACAGTTAAAGGCAGAAAGGATAACGTTATATCGACAAGCTGAAATAATTGAGGCGGTGAGCGAGAATAATGAAATATATTACCTGTTTTTCTATAAATATCACTTCCTCACCGCCGCAAAAGCAAAAAAGCTGAGGCGTTATTCGTTTATGGAGTCCGCCTTTAAACACGGTATGGTATTTAATGCACCTCATCCGTTTATCGATGTACTGCTTTCCTCCAACCAACCTTGTCGTATTTCTAACTTTAAGCCTTTAATGAAAGAATTAGATAGGCGGTATTCCCTTCCTGAAAAAGCATTTATTCTTACATTTTTTGAATCATTTATATCTAAAAAGCTGTTCGACGAGATAAAGTCGATATTCTACATCTACCGCCGGAGTGGGAAGAATTTTAATGGGTATCAGATTATCCGCATACTAATGGACTTTGCTCCCAACCATAGCTTTGTCAGGCAGATGTCCAGCGACAAAAGCTTCAGCCAGTACAGGGACCAATATGACCGTTTCGATGAAGCTATATTGTCCGCTGACCCTGTGTACTTTGAGAAAATCGCTTATGCCAATAGCGATGATGATATCTATTTTCAAAAACTGATCGCCCGCTTCGACCAATCATCTCGCTGGATTGATTTGCTCGCTTTATACTCTATTCACTTTTCTAAAAATCCTTCCACACATGTTTATGAATCGCTCACCAGAATTGCTGTATCCCATTTCAATGCACATCAGATTATGCAATTGCAGGAAAACTGTACCACCATTCGCCACACTTTGCACCGCTGGAAAGGGAACTTTTGACCCGGTATGCGGAAGCGAATGATGTGGAAAAGGTGCTGACAATGCTTAACGGTCTTGATACAGAACTGCAAGACGAACAGTATACCGCGATTAGGGAGATGCTTCATCACTTGGATCTTCAAAACCATTCAATGCCGCCAGAACTGCTTCCTGCACTGGTTCGGTCCATTACGTTTTTCGATCAGGAGCCGGCGACTGAATTGCTGCACACCTATATCTCCATATTACTGGCGGACTATGAGCCAGGATATATTAAGTCGTTGCTGCAGCCATTTATTGATAACCGAAGCATTCACCCACTTTATTTGAAAATGGATAGAATGAACCGGTTTTCTAATGATCTGGAGCAAATGCAGGCGCTTGGAGAGCTGTATGATGAATTCGGGCAGCCGTCAAAAGCGATTGAATGTTTCAGCTGGGAAATGGAGCTGAAACCGGATGACCCGGCACCGTTAAAAGGATTGTCCAAAGTATACGGGGAAATGGGAAATGAACAGGAAGCAAAAGCGTACAGGACATTGTTGAAAACAATTCAGAGGCAGGCCTGATTAACATGGTGATGCAGCCGGATTCGTTAAGAATTTTGACTGTATTTTGCTGCATGATTTGTAATATAGCTCGTAACATGGTAATTTTTTATGAGAGGATGTGCTTGGAGATTGTGTTTTTTATGGCTTGTTCACCATAAAAGGTGAAACGGCATAAAAAGCAAAAATGAAACTGGAGGTAAAGACATGAGAATTATAGTAGCAGGGGGAGACGGTTTTGTGGGTGGCCGACAGCTTTATACTTATCAAAGCGGGGTCATGATGTCGCAATTATTGATAATATGATTAGAAGAGAAATGGATAATGAATTGCATTCTAATTCACTTACACCTATCGCTTCACTTGAAGAGCGGGCGGCTAAGTGGGAAGAATTGACCGGCAAGGAAATCCGTACCTATGATGGAGATTTAAACCATTATGACTTTTGCGGCAGGTTCTAAAGACGGAACAGCCGGATGCGTTTGTACATTTTGCTGAACAGCGCTCGGCTCCATATTCGATGATTGACAGGGAACATGCGGTATTTACGCAGACAAATAATGTTGCGGGAAACCTGAATGTTCTTTATGGCATTAAAGAGATTGTACCTGATTGCCATTTAATCAAGCTGGGCACTATGGGCGAATATGGAACGCCGAATATTCCGATTGAAGAAGGGTATATTGAGATTGAGCACAAAGGCAGAAAAGATGTGCTTCCGTATCCGAAGCAGCCGGGATCTTTTTTATCATCTTTCCAAAGTGCATGACAGCCATAATATTACCTTTGCCTGTAAAATCTGGGGAATTCGGGCAACGGACTTGAACCAGGGTGTTGTATATGGCCTTGAAACGGAAGAAACGAAGATGGATCCGCTTTTAACCAACCGCCTGGACTATGATGGTGTCTTCGGTACGGCCTTTAATCGCTTTATTATTCAGGCTGCCATCGGACATGATCTGACGGTTTATGGCAAGGGTGGTCAGACACGCGGCTTTTTGAATATCGAGGATACTGTCCGCTGTATCGAGATTGCTGCGGAAAATCCGGCAGATAAAGGAGAGTTCCGGGTGTTCAACCAGTTCACGGAAGAATTCTCGGTCGGAGATCTCGCTGAAAAAGTGAAAAAAGTGGCCCATGAAGAAGGATTTGAGACGGATATCGCGCATCTCGAAAATCCACGGGTAGAACTGGAAGAGCATTTCTTCCAGGCGGAAAACACCAAACTGCGTGACCTTGGCCTTGAACCGCACTTGCTTGATGATAATGTCATCAGAGAAATTCTTCATACCGTCGTGCAGCACAAAGACCGGGTCATTAAAGAAAATGTCATGCCGCAAGTATCGTGGAAATAGGAAACAGCAAATTTTACGCTAGGTAGTTTTACCGATGAGGAAGTGTCGTAATTGAAAATTGCTATTGTCACAGAAACATTCTTGCCCTCCACAGACGGAGTGGTCACCCGTTTAAAAGCATGCATCCGCTATTTTCAAAAAGAAGGACATGATGTTCGGGTCATTGCACCGGACCTTGGCGTGTATGAATTTGAAGGGGCGGAAGTGAAGGGGGTCCCGGCCAGGACACTCCTTCTTTACCGTTCCAAAAAGTTTGCGCTGCCAACCCGAAAAGTGAAGAAGCTGCTGGAAGAATACGATCCGGATGTCGTCCATGTCGTGAATCCGGCACTGGTCGGCATGGCTGGTGTCTATTATGCCAACAAGCTCGGGTACCCGATGCTGGCTTCATTCCACACACAGGTCCCGAAGTACGCAGACTATTATAACGTTCCAATGTTCAAAGGATTTCTGTGGTGGTACTTCCGCAAACTTCACAACCAGGCGGAACTGAACCTGTGTACGTCAGAAGCGGTGAAGGAAGAATTACTGGAACAGGACTTTCACAATGTGCACGTATGGAAACGTGGAGTGGACACGGAATTATTCCATCCGGATAAGTATGATAAAGACATGCGGGACAGGCTTTCGAACGGACGGCCGGATAAAAAGCTGCTGCTGTTTGTCGGCCGCCTTGCTCCGGAGAAGGAAATTGAAAAGATCAAGTCTGTGCTGGATTCTTCCGATGAGTTTGCGCTGGCGATAGCTGGAGATGGACCGCACCGCCAGACGCTGGAAAAGCATTTTGCTGGAACAGATACAGTGTTCACCGGGTTTATGCACGGGGAGGAGCTTGCAAAGGCATATGCATCCTCTGATGTGTTTGTATTCCCGTCGACAACAGAAACGCTTGGACTCGTCATTACAGAAGCGATGGCATCAGGCCTTCCACTCGTTGCAGCCAAAAGTGGTCCGACTTGTGAGCAGATTGAAGATAATCGGACTGGACTCTTGTATGATAAGGATAAACAGGGTGATTTCACGAATACGGTTTTGCGTTTTGCGGACGAAACATTGCGTAAACGGCTGGCGAAAAATGCCCATACCGATATAGCAGAAATGGGCTGGGAGGCGCAGTCGAAACAAGTGCTCGATTACTATAAAGCAATTGCCGGAATAGAAGGTATGACGTTAAAGCAGAATAATGTTAATCCTTCTAGTTTGTAAAGCAGGAATGGAAGCTGGGCGACAAACGTGCGTATCAGGAAATTTTGCAAAAGTTAGTGTTACCGGATGTCCATGTTCAACCGGCTTTTTGCATCCATTGCCGGTAAGACAGGGTGCCTTCGGATAATCCTGACAAAACAGGCTTATGAAGAGGAATAGTCATGGCACAGAATAAACAAAACGAGGTCCCATGCAATTTCTGCAGTTTGGTGTCATCGGTTTTGCCAACGCAGCAATTGATATTGGGACATTGAATCTTTTACTGATATTATTTCATACGGACGATAGAGGAATGCTTTTACTGTATAATACGATATCTTATATACTGGCTGTGGTGAACAGCTACTATTGGAATGCGAGTATCACATTCAAACGATCGGCTAAAGGGAGCAATCGCCAGCGGATATTGTTTATTGTTCAGGGGCTGGTAAGTCTTGGTGTGAGCAATCTCGTCTTTCTCGGTGCTAATGAACTCCTGCAACTTATCGGGACCAATAATTGGCTCCGTTACAACGTCGCCAAAGGGCTGGCCATGTTCCTCTCGTTTTTGGCAAGCTTCTTCATGGTTAAATACTTTGTTTTCCGGGACTATGGAAAACGGTATATTGATGAGAAAAACTGAGCTATTCACAGTTCAGTTTTTTTTTGGCTGAAACAGCTTGCGCGGGCACATGAAAAATCTGGCCAGCAGGCGGAATCCGATTAGGAGCCCGTTAGAGAATCTTTTCCCATGTATAGAATCCCATGACAAAACAATCCTACCTAATAACAGCACTTATCTGTCAGGAGGAACGGTTATGGGTTTATTAGAGCGTATCAAAAGGGGAATACATCTTCAGGTCTCGCTGCTCTCGGCAACACGTTTCTGGCTGCTATTAAAGGAGTTGCAGCCTTTTTCAGTGGGAGCGGTTCCATGTTCGCGACAACCATGCATTCACTGGCCGATGCGGTCAACCAGGGTTTTGTCTTTTTTGGAAGCGTCCTGGCGGAAACACCGCCATCCAAGCGGTTCCCGACAGGTTTTGGCAGGGTCATTAACATATTTTGTATGGTTGCCGTTGTTGTTGTGACGATAATGGCTTATGAAACGATTAAAGAGGGATGGCATCTGTTCCGGAACCCGCCCGATTCAGGGAATATCTGGCTGAATGTCGGGGTACTTGTCGCCTCCCTTATCGTTGACGGTTATATTCTCATTAAAGCAATGAAAGAAATTACAAAGGAAACAGACAAGGATCATGATGGGTGGATACTGCCGCGTGCGTTCAAAAGCGCGCAAAAGGCGGCCCCCGCAACTCGCCTTGTATTTTATGAGGATCTTGTCGCTACGTCCGGTGCCGTGTTTGCTCTGTTTGGTGTATTGCTGGCCCAGGTTTTCGGTGTGCTTAGAGCGGATGGGATTTTTACGATGCTGATCGGCGTGCTTATGACGTTTGTTGCCTTCCGAGTCGGATATGATAATATGGTTGGGTTGATTGGCGTTTTCAGCACCGGCGGAGATTGAGAAAAAGATTGCCGATATGCTGCTGGAACATGAAAAAGTGGTCGATATACATGAGATACGAGTTATACAGGAAGGGCGTAATTACCATGTAGAAGGTACGGTTGAGCTTGAAAAAGGGCTGTCATTAGCTGAGGCAGATGATATAAAATTCCGGTTGAGTGAAAAGCTGCTGCGTACCTCCGAGATAGCTGATGTCGTCCTCGGTATCATTGAGGATGATGATAAAAAGTCAAGGAAACAAGAAAGTTAAGAATGTTTTTATAAGGCTTGGGCATAGGTAAAAGGGAATCAGCAGCGTACTGATTCCCTTTCGTATTTCATGACAACTGACCGTATACAGTTTGCATCTCGGTCTGAGCAGGCTGGGATGTATCACGATCGACATCAAAGTTGATCATGACATTTTTTAGAAAAAACCAGCCAAAATCAGAATGGCCAACGTAATGGCAACAACAAGCAGAACAACTTTTTACTGTTCACAGTGATCCCCCCCAATTATCCCTGTCATCAGATTAGCAAAATCATGTATGACTGTAAATGAAGAGCGTCCGGAAGCAGATTTAGTTCCCGATTGCGCCAGCCACATCATAGTCAGCCAGATTGATTTCCGTTTCTTCTCCAAGAGCAAGGCTGGCCAGCTGCTGTCCGACATAAGGGCCGGTTGTGAGTCCCGAAGAACCAAGGCCATTGGCAGCGAGGAGACCGTCGACTCCAGGGACCGGACCGATCACGGGCAAAAAGCCTGGCGTATGCGGACGGAATCCGACGCGAGCCTCCAGAATGGTGCTGTCAGTAAGGCCCGGTGCAATCTCCAGTGCTTTTGACAGGATTTCATTTACACCGCCGGCAGTAATACGGCTGTCAAATCCAGCATGATCCTCATGTGTTGCACCAACGAGGATCCGGTCATCCCATGTCAACATGAATTGGTCATTAGGCGGCATAACGACGGGCCAGTCAGCTGTATTCACGTTTGGGGTCTGTAAATGCAGGATTTGCGCTTTTAAAGGTGTGACATGAAACTGGATATTCAAGGGTTTCAGAAGCTCGTTCATCCAGACGCCGCATGCGGCAATCACTTGATCACATTCGATTGTTTCGCCGTTAGCGGTGACCCCTGTTACTGTAGATCCGTTTTGCAATAAATGCGCATTTCCATTTACCATTTTCGCCCCACGTTTTGTGCACCGCGTATAAGAGCATTTCGTATGGCTCGCCCATTGACCCGGGCGCCTCCGCCGACATGTACCGCTCCATAGCTATCATCGAGATGCGGGAATACTGCTTTGGTTTCATTTGGGTCGAGAAGGGTGACATCGCCAATTTCCGGCGCATCATCACGGCGTTAAGTGCACGTTCTTTCATAGCAGCCAGTTTTTCCTGATTGGTGTGGATGCTGATGGCTCCGGTTTGTGCATAACCCGTATCGGTTTCGCCATCGGCAGCAAGCTCGTCAATCAGTGACGGATACATACGTGCGCCACCCTTGGCAAGCTGATACCACGCTTTATTCCGGCGCTGGGAAAGCCATGGACAGATAATGCCTGCCGCCGCATCTGTCGCCTGGCCAGTATGATGCTTGTCAATAATGGTAACGTCAGCACCTGCTTTCACAAGTTTATAAGCCGTTTACGCACCAAGGACGCCCGCCCCTATCACAATATATTTTTTCATGGAAAAATCCTTTCTTTTCTCTTCAGCTTCTTCAACTATAAGAAAAATAAAGCTGAAAATAAAGAAATAACTTGTTATGATCAAATTAGTACGGGAAAGGGGATGTATAGGCATGAATGAAAACCGGATTGCCAAAATATTATTTATGATTGGAGCAGCACAAATAGGGGCAGGGGTGATTATCGGTCTCTTGCTGATAATGGACTGGAGCGAATTGGACGATGTTTTTTCTTTTACACTCGGCGGTTTTGTGTGCGGGATGCTGTTATCGGATTTGCCGAGAATATTCGCCTGCTCCAAAACATTTATGATATGCTGAAGCCAAAAGAAGCAAGTGAAAAATTGGCCGGCTCACAAAAGTGCATGACACCCCAGACCGAGACAAGCCGGATCAGTGGGAGCTAGAAGAAAGTGAAAAGGAAAAATATACGACTACTACCAGGATGAGTCCATTGTTGAGATTGTTCCTGCCCCAGAAGAAAACCATTGTCTGGTCAGATTTAGAAACGGAAATGAATATTTTGTAAGGGTTGTTTACGTCAGGGGATTTGAAGTGGAGGAAATAGACAATGGAACAACCAGACAGTCCATCATTAAATGGTATAATGAAAATTTTTAAATGGATACTGGGTCAACACCAAAATCTATGGTTGAAATGAATGAGTATGGTACTAACTAGCGGAGGAAAAACACGGAGACTCCTGTGGGAATGCGCAGTGTGAAGACCCCGCAGAAAAAGCGATCTTCTTTTTCGAGGAGGCTGAGGACAAGCCCACGGAAAGCGTAGTGTTTTTCCGAAGCGACTGCTTACATCAAAATGACATCTAATTTGTCAACCATAGATTTTGGTAAACAGCCTGGATACTTTTTGAACATCCTCTTTTAGTATTATACTAAAAAATGTGTACCTTATATGTCATACTATAAGAAGCAACAGTCAGTTACGTTAGGAGTGTCTCTGTGCGAAAACGGAAAGGCTTATCGATGGGATGGTTCGGCTGGACATTGACAAGTGTGGTTGCCGTAACACTTATTGGGTCATCCCTGTTCTTTTTTAATATATTGGATTTGAACTCGTTCTCTGCTGCCGGCGGGAACGATGACAAGGGAACAGAAAAAGATGACATTTCACAGGAAACCGTGGAAAAAGTAGAGGAAGTCCGGGATACGGTCGGCAAGGAAAATGAGGATATTGGCGCATTCATTTCGGAATCACATGATTTTTATAACGAGACGACAGGATATGGCGGCATTTCATCGCTTGACTGGGAGCGTCAGCAGGAGAAGGCAACGAAAATAGCGGAAACCGCTGAGGAAAACTGGCATCTGTGGAGGATGAGGCGCTGAAGAAGGATCTGGAGCATATACAGGAGCTCGCCAAAGCCGCAGCAAATGAGAAAGAAACAGGCCATGTCCGTGAACTGCACCGTATGTTTCATGACCTTGATGTTGCACTAAATGATTATAATGCTTATGATAAAATATGGAACGTGACGGAAACATTGCAAACAACAAATTAGTGTTCAATCGACATATTTTTATGATAATCTATTGGATGGACGATAAAATAAAGGAGTAATGAATATGGCTAAGACACTAATTTTTGGACATAAAAGTCCTGATACAGATACCATCTGCTCTGCCCTCGTTTATGCCGATCTGAAACAACAGCTTGGCATGGATGCAGAGCCCGTAAGACTTGGTGAAGTCAATAAGGAAACACAATTTGCACTTGACCATTTCGGTGTTGAAGCACCGCAGCTTATCGAAAAAGTAGATGATGATGTGACGGACGTTATCCTCGTTGACCATAATGAATTCCAGCAGAGTGTGGACAATATCCAGGACGTACGCATTTCCGAAGTTATTGACCACCATCGTGTTTCTAACTTTGAAACGAAAGAACCGCTGTACTTCCGCGCTGAGCCGGTTGGATGCACAGCAACAATTCTGAATAAAATGCATAAGGAAAACGGTGTTGTTGTTTCTAAAGAAAATGCGGGTCTTTTGCTTTCGGCCATCATATCCGATTCACTTCTTCTTAAATCACCAACTTGTACGCAAGTGGATGTGGACGCAGCTTATGAATTGGCAGAGATTGCCGGTGTGGACCTTGAGACATATGGGCTGGATATGCTGAAAGCAGGAGCGGATGTCAGTGACAAATCCGCACTCGATTTCGTTACCA
Organism: Lentibacillus juripiscarius JCM 12147; assembly: GCA_001311805.1. The sequence goes on from BBCA01000031.1 coordinate 23,077, forward strand.
TGGATGCGAAAGAATTCACGATGGGCGATGCAAAAGTACAAATCGCACAAGTGAACACCGTTGACACAAACGAGATTTACCAAAATCAAGCAGCTATTGAAAAAGAAATAGAACAGATCATCAATGACAAAAATCTTGATTTGTTCCTATTTGTAGCAACCGGCATCCTGAACAACGATTCCGACGTGCTCGCACTGGGCAGCGCAAAAGACAATGTTGAAAAAGGATTCAACGTTTCACTTGATGCGGACAATCGTGCAATTCTAAAAGGAGTCGTCTCCCGTAAAAACAAATCGTTACCAATCTGACGGAAACGTTCACCAACTGATGGACCGAGGCCAGCATCTGGCTGGGAGTCACTTGCTGTATGACGAATTGGATCTGGCAGATTTCCATCATGGAAAACATCCCTGCTCCTATCGGGAGGCAGGGATGTTTTTCGTGATGTTGTTTGTGGTGACGGAGTGGGAAAGGATACACTGCCCGAGACGACAATTGACCGCTGTCTGGTTGATATTCGTGTTGAACGGACTGATATTTCGAGGTGACCGGTCGATATCTTCCGGCTACCGGTTGATATAAGCTGAGCTCCGGTCGATAACTCCCGGTTCCCGGTTGAAATATGCTGAGCTCCGGTTGATATTTCCTGGAAACCGGTTGATTTTTTCCCAGGACCGGTTGCTATATGCCGTTACCGGTTGATACCTGTCTCCATCAGGTTGAGATAACCCACATAAACTGGTCGAGATCCCCCACGCAAAAGTTAAAAACCAGCCGAACTGGTTGAAATCCACGCGCAAATCAGGCTGATGCCGGCCATGGTCACCTCATTTTCCCGGTCTTCTGGTACAAATAACCCATCAGGTGCAACTAACCCCTCACAACGGAAAAGTTTCTTCGCTGACAGTAAATGATTCCAGTGCCTCATCATCAATTTCATAGCCGATGCCCGGCTTGTCTGGAACGGCGATAATACCATTGGCAGCCGTCACTTCGGGCTTAATGATGTCTTTTTTCCAGTAAAGAGCCGAGCCCGCTGTATCCCCCGGGAGGACGAATTGCGGAAGGGTGGTCAGGGCGATATTTTGCGCTCGGCCGACCCCGGCTTCCAGCATGCCGCCGCACCAGACGTCAATACTATGCTCTCTGCAGTAGTCATGAATTCGCTTCGCCTCGGACAGCCCGCCGACTCTGCCAATTTTAATGTTAATGATTTTGCAGCTGCCCAGTTCAATCGCTTTTCTTGTATCGTTCAGTGAATGAATGCTTTCATCAAGGCAGACCGGTGTCGCTAATGCTGCCTGCAGCTGAGCGTGGTCCGCGATATCATCGTGGGCCAGTGGCTGTTCAATCATCATTAGTCCAAGCTCATCCAATTTTTCAAGTGTTCTGTATCTTGTAATGTGTAGGCGGAATTAGCATCAGCCATAATTGGTGTGTCTGGAAAATGTTTCCTTACCTCTTTTAGGACATCATAATCCCAGCCTGGCTTGATTTTGATTTTAATCCGTTTATACCCCTCGCGGACATGCTGATCAATCGTTTGGAGCAGGTCATCCACTGTCGGCTGTATCCCGATACTGATGCCAACATCGATTTCTTGTCTACTGCCGCCAAGTGCCTCGGCAAGCGGGATTCTTTTCTGTTTAGCGTAAAGATCCCAGACGGCACCTTCCAAAGCAGCCTTGGCCATGTGATTGCGCTTTATCGGCTTGAAAACTTCCAAGACATCGTTGGGGTGATTAATATTATTTTCCCGCAGCAGGCCGATTAGGAAATCTTTCATGACGTGATGATTGGTTTCAACTGTTTCTTCACTGTACCATGGGCTTGTGAATGCAACCGACTCGCCAAATCCGCGTCTGCCTTCATCATCGAACACTTCCGTGATGAAAAAACTCCTTTTCCTGGAGTGTCCCGAAACTGGTTGTGAATGGATTGGTCAGCGACATTTTCAGTCTTCTCAGTTTTATTTGCTTCATTGGTATCGTCATTGATTATTCCCCCTGGTTAGCTTTTGTTCTTCTTCAAAAATAATAATAGCTGATTTGCTGTGCATTGTCGCGCAGGATGTCATATGCGATAAATCCGGCAGCAAATAATTCTCTGAACACATCCCCGGTTACGTCCCGCCATTTCCTCGCTAGTTCCACATTTTCCTGTTTGATTGTCTGGAAGTTTTCCGGAATGGGAACGAACCAGCTGTCTTCACGAACGTCAAAAACGGCAAGATTGGATACCGGTTCACCGCTCTGCTTTAGGCGGATCAGCAGCCGGTTTGTGTCGATTTCCGCTTTCGTTGGCTCTTCATCTTTTGTAAGGTCCCACTCAATCTGGAACCGGTCCGTCCGTAAACCTTGATTCAGCTTATCCGTCATCGTTCCATAGTAATTCGGCTTGTAATGGGCACCGGTTGCTCGGAGCTGGTGTAAATTCAAATAGGCGTTCATACTCTCGAGCGGGTCATACGTCCAGGTGATCATCGGGTAGCCTTGCTGCCGAGCGAGGCTGTACTGCTCGCGCTTCATTTTTTTCCCGAGTCCCTGTTTCCGGTATGCAGGCAAAATTCCGAGCATGTGGGAGCAAAGGTATGGCCGCTCTCCATCAAAACCTGCAAAGCTGTAGAGAAATCCGATCATTTTCTGCCCGTCAAAAGCACCAAGGATAATACCACCATTATTCATGGCGGTATATGTTGGTGAACAGGGTTGGGGGACATGGCCCATACAGCCTGTTCGACTTCTTGCATATGGTGTAGTTCGTCCATTGTCGTCAGCTGCTTAATGGTGATTGATTCTGTCATTGGTGGTTGTCTCCTTTCAGCGAATGTCAGCATGTTTTTCAGCTGTCTGTGTTAAAGCCGTTGTTAAAATCCGGACGGCCTGTGGTATGATCTCCTGTTTGAACGTCATGTGCGGATGATGCAGACCGGGTGATAAGTCACATCCAATCGCCAGCATTGCTGCTTTCAAGTGTGGTCTTTTAATCGTGTAAAAATGAAAGTCATCGCCACCGGTTGTTGTAATGGTGGGGCGTAGTTTTTCCGGGCCGGCACTTGTCCTGATCGCATCCATCATCATTGCCGCTGCTTCTCCATCAATGACTGCTGCTGCGATGTCCGCACCGGTTGTCAGGTCGATGGACACCTGATGGTAGTTGGCAAGCATTCCGGCAATTTGCTTGATTTTTCGGTAAGTTCGCTCATGACAGCGTTCGTCTGGGCACGCAAATCCAGTGAAAAAGAAGCATTGCCCGGAATAATATTGGTGCTTCCGCCGTCTGCTTGAAAAGCTGTCATTTTGGCGGAGTGCGGAATCATCGGATTAATATGGATGTTGTTGAGATGCTGAATAAGTTCCGCACCAATCTCAATGGCATTTGCATTCAAGTGCGGCCGGGCGCCGTGGGCATCATCACCGCGGATAGTTCCTTTCAGGAAGCGGGCAGCGCCATGTTTGATCGCCGGTGCGAACTGCTCATGACCAAGTTCTTCCCCCGGGCGCAAGTGCATGCCATACAGGAAGTCAGCGTCATCTACCAGGCCTTTGTCAACAAAGGACAATGCGCCGGTACCTTTTTCTTCTGCCGGCTGGAACAGGAACCGAAATGTACCTTGAGCTGGACAGCCGGTCTCAAGAAGGGTCATTAAAGTACCGATGGCGATTGTCATATGAGCATCATGCCCACATGAATGATTCGCCGTGAATTCCCCGTCCACTTCCTGCCATAGCGCATCGATGTCAGCCCGCAGTCCGATTACCGGCTTGCCATGTCCGATTTCAATCACAAGACCGGGTGAGTCGTCAAATGTGGTGATGTGGCAGTCGTATGGCTCGAATAGCTGTCTGATATAAGCGGTTGTGTCGTACTCCTGCCAGCTGACTTCCGGGTAGGTATGTAAATGAGAAAAATAGATTCGAGCTTGGACTGGATATTTTTAAGTGCTGCTTCCATAGGTTTTCTCCTCTCCTTGTCTACCGAATACTACTATGGTATCTGAAAAGTCAAAAACAATCCAATCATTTAATTGGGAGGAAAAACCGTTGCATGAGGAACTGGCACGAACAATATTGAAACTGATAGTATAAGAAGTAACGATGGAAGTTCCGTGATAAAAATTTCCGCAAAGGACTTGGTACCCATGTTTGACCGGATAATCGATGCACATATTCATCTTGATAGGTATACACCCGACGAGCGCTCCCTGATTCTTCATGAGATGGAAGCCAGTGGAGTAGATGAGCTCATCACCGTTTCAAATGATTTGGATTCAGCACGGAAAAATCTGCAGCTCACTCGGGATGACAGCCGCGTGAAACCGGCAATTGGTTTTCATCCGGAACAGCCACTTCCACCTGATGAAGAAATCGCAGATCTGCTGGCGCTAATAGATTATCATCAGCAGACGATAGCTGCTGTTGGAGAGGTCGGGCTGCCTTACTACTTGCGCCGGGAAGGCAAGGCGGGTTCTAGGGATGTGTCTATCGATATTTTAGATTTATTTATTCAGAAGGCGGTGGAGCTGGATAAGCCTGTTGCTCTGCATGCTATCTATGACGATGCGCCGGTGGTCTGTGATTTGCTGGAAAAGCATTCGGCTGCCAAGGCACATTTTCATTGGTTTAAAGGGGACAGGAAGACAGCAGAGCGGATGGTTGGGAACGGTTATTTTGTATCGGTCACACCGGATGTTTTGTATAGGGAAAAACGCGGGAGTTGGCCAGGAAGTATCCGCTGGAGAAAATGATGGTGGAGACGGATGGACCATGGCCGTTTGAGGGGATTTTTGCAGGGAAAATGACCCACCCTCACATGATTCACCAGTCTATTCTTGAGATTGCCGGCATAAAGCGTATGTCAGCCGGTGAGGTTTATGAACGATTATACGATAATACACGCTGGTTTTATGGGGTGTGACTGTTGTTTTGAATCTAACGGTGTTACCATAAAGATGCGTTTGCATGGCATTTATGAAACATTTACAAGGGGGTTGCTTGATGGGGAAACAAGTCGCACTATCTTTTAGCGGGGGGAAGGACAGCTGTCTGGCGCTTTATTACTTGGAACGTGAAGGTATCGAGGTGAAGTGCCTGCTTACAACGGCCTGGAAAGATCAACAGACGACAGTGGCACACGATGAAACGCGTTCCCGTGTCCAGGAACAGGCCGAGCGTTTCGGGATTCCGATTCATTTTATCGAAACAGATTTTTACACGTATGGCGACGATTTTGTTTTTCACATAAAAGAAATGAAACGCCGCTACGGGATTGATGGGATTGCTTTTGGAGATATTTATCTAGAAGGCCATCGTGAGTGGGGCGAGCAAATTGCCGGGCGTGCCGGTGTTGAGGCAGTTTATCCATTATGGTCGGATCAAGCGAAGGTACCGGCGCTGCTGCGGGATTTTGTATCGCTCGGGTTTCGTGCCGAAGTGATTAAAACCGATCCGGAAAAATTGCCGGTAAGCTGGGAAGGCCGCGAACTGGATGCATCATTCGTCAGCGACATCTTAACATATCACGATGTTTGTCCGATGGGGGAATCCGGTGAATACCACACATATGTGCATGATGGTCCGATTTTTCGAAAGGGCCGGTTCACGGTATAAGTGTTTGGCTTGGCTATGGAATCGCGCGGGAGATTGGTGAAGGAAGGCGGAAGACACAATGAAAGTATTGACGGTGACAGGCTATAAATCAATGGAATTGAACATTTTTTAAACCGGACGATGAACGGATTACCTATATCAAGGCAGCCATAGAAAAGCGGCTGATTGGCTTTATCGAAGAAGGACTTGAATGGGTGCTGATTTCCGGCAAAATGGGCGTCGAACTATGGGCGGGCGAAGTCGTCATGAATTTGCGGGATGAATACGATATTAAACTTGCCCTCATTCCGCCTTTCGAAAATCAGGATGAACGCTGGCCAGAGCCGGTCCAGCAAATTTACCGGGAAATGACAGCAGCTGCCGACTTTTCAGGCCGCTTTATAAAGGCGGCTACAGTGGCCCATATCAATATCAGGCGAGCAACAAATGGCTGATTGACAAAAGCGACGGCTGCTTACTGATCTTGGATGAGGAATTCCCCGGCAGTAACCGTTATTTTATCAGGAAGCACAGGCGTTTGAAGGGCATTATCCGGTTTATTTGATTACACCGTCTGATCTTGAGGATGCGGTGGAAGAAATGCGGATGACGGACCCGGGGTATTGGGAATAATGATTGTTGTAAAGCGGAGTGAGTTTGCTAGTTAGCTAAAGTTCACAATGGGTTCGCTAAAGTTCACAGTAAAAATGATAAAGTTCACAAGTGAATCCGCTAAAGTTCACAAATCAAATGATAAAGTTCACATTTTTTGAAAGAGCTTAGAATGAAAAAGCAGGATTTTCCTGAAAAACGTTGAATAAGATAGTAAAACTAAATAAGAAAGGTCGTGCTTTATTGTTTATCAAACCTCTTGAAATCCCCCGGCATATCCTGCAAGCACAAGCACTCGCCAGAAGAACCCCAGTCAGTCATCTCTTTAAAGAAAAAATCAGCAATAGAGCAACTAATTTATTCTCCGGTTATAAGGGCGAAGAATCCATGAATTTTCAGCTCCAGTTTCTCCCCGAGGACGACTTCTTTATTTTCCATTATATAAGGCTCCCTGATCAATATGGACATTTTCAATTAGACTATCTTCTATTAACACGCTGTTCCATCTCATTATGGAAGTGAAAAATATCTATGATCATATGAACTTTGATGAGATGGGACAGGCTTACCGCACCAGAAATGGCGAAGTGGAGTTGTTTGGTAATCCGATTGAACAGGTGAAGCTTCAGCATAGAAGATATTTAAACTGGCTCCGCAAATTGGCTTTCCCCCTGTACCAATCAAAAAAATAGTTGTCTACAGCCGTGATGATACGTACCTCCGAAATATCGCTAATGATAAAGCTGTTTCAGATATTGTCATGCATCGTGATAAAGCACTTCCAAAAATGGAAGCATTTATGAAAAAGTATCAAACCCCGCTTTTTTCTGAACATGAGCTAATGGAGCTCTCTTACCGGTTGCTTGAAGAACATGTGCCGGAAGAAGATGGTGGAATGGAAACATGGAATATGGATTATGATGATCTGGTAAAAGGTGTCTTTTGTTCGGAGTGCGGGGAAGTTCCGATGCGGTGGAAAGGCGGGAAATGGCGGTGTTTGGCTTGCGGATGCACTTCCACAACAGCACACCGGCCGGCTTTGGCAGATTACGCTCTGTTGGTGGGGGAGTACATCAATAATCGGCAGGCCCGGGAATTTTTGCAGGTGGATTCCATTCATACAGCTAAGCGATTGATACAACAAGAAAATTTTGATCAATTTGGCAACACAAGTGGAAGAAAGTATAAAATCGACGTGAATAAACTGCTGATTCGCTAAAGTTCACAATGGGTTCGCTAAAGTTGACAGTAAAAATGATAAAGTTCACAAATGAATCCGCTAAAGTTCACAAATGAAATGATAAAGTTCACAATTTATCGGCTGAATTTTTTTCGATTGATCGGTTTGTAACCCATTAAAAGAGCAACTTGGTGCAATGCCAAGTTGCTCTCGGTCCTTTTATGCTCCTTTTTGAACACGCATTTAAAAATTTATTAAAACCAGTTAAGCGGCTCCGGCTTCAGATTCTGGAAAATATGCTTTGTTTCCTGATATTCTTCCAAGCCTGGTTTACCGAGTTCGCGGCCGATGCCGGACTGTTTGAATCCGCCCCACGGTGCATGTGGGAAGTATAGATTGAATTCATTAATCCAGACTGTTCCCATGCGCATTTTGGCGACACAGCGCTCGGCTTTAGCAATGTCATTGGTGAACACGCCACCGGAAAGCCCGTAAATGGAGTCATTGGCCAGACGAACTGCCTCCTCTTCTGTTGTAAATTTCTCCACCGTAATGACCGGTCCGAATCCTTCGTCCTGAACCACACGCATATCCGTTGTGCAATCGGTCAGGACCGTTGGCAAATAGAAAAAGCCGTTCTGCAATTCCGGCTCATCAGGACGTCCGCCGCCAACTGCAACTGTCGCACCTTCCTGCTTCCCGTTTTCGACATAGTTGGTTACTTTATCCAAATGTTTCTGGGAAATGAGTGGACCCATCTGCGTGGTCTCGTTAAATCCGTTCCCAAGCTTAATAGTTTTGACCCGGTTGACCAGCGCCTCAACAAAGTCATCATGAATGCTTTCTTCCACAATTAGTCGTGTTCCTGCTGAGCAGATTTGACCAGCATGGAAAAATACCGCATTCATCGCCTGGTCGACGGCCGTTTCGAAATCAGCATCGGCGAAAACGACATTCGGATTTTTACCGCCGAGCTCCAGTGCCAGTTTTTTCACATTGGAGCTGGCTGCCTGCATGATTGATTTACCTGTTTCAATGCCGCCGGTAAACGAAATCAAGTCAACATCATCGCTGGCAGAAAGTTCGGCACCGACCGAATTACCCGGACCAAGTACCAGGTTGGCAACACCGCTTGGTACTCCGGCTTCTTCCATCAATTCAAATACTTTAATGGAGGTCAGTGGTGTGATTTCACTCGGTTTCATGACGAGTGTGTTGCCTGCCACCAGTGCTGGCGCTAATTTCCAGGATGCCTGCAGCAGCGGATAGTTCCACGGTGTAATTTGCCCGCAGACTCCAACAGGTTCACGGATGACCTTGCTGATCGAGTTCGGGATGGGGGAGTCAATGATTTCGCCGCCATCTTTATCAGCCATTTCGGCATAATAGCGGAAAACGCCTGCGATATCATCCATATCTCCTCGGCTTTCTTCCACGGTTTTGCCGGTGTCGAGTGACTCCAGCTCCGCGAGTTCTTCTCTGTCCCGTTCAATGAAATCGGCAATTTTATGAACGACTTTGCCGCGATCCGTCGCTGGTGCTGCTGGCCAGTCACCGTGATCAAATGCATGGCGTGCTGCGGCAATAGCCTTTTTGGCATCCGTTGCATCACTTTCGGTGACTTTCGCAACAATTTCTTGATTATAAGGATTAATGATGTCACGGATTGCTTCGGATGCTGAAGTGATCCATGAGCCATCAATGAATTGTTTTTTGATATCCAACGGTAAACCTCCATCATTCAGTTAAGTTTGTTAAAAAGTTATTTAATACTTTGAACAAATACAATTTAACATGCGGTTATTTTTTGTCAAAAAGAAATGCTCATTTCTAAGAGTAGTTGTTTTCCATCATAAGATAGGGTAGATAGGGGTGCTTCCCACCAATGAACTCCTAAGGAAAGTATCCGGCAAACGTGATGTTCATTAAGCTTTGACACCGGATCTCTAATCGTAGTAAGGTACTTCAAGCCAAAAATGCAACATCTATTTGACATATCTGTAAAATACGTTAATATTAAGTTTGTAAAGAAAGTATTTAATTAATTTAACTAAAGAAAGGCCAGGTGAAGATATGACCGCTTCGAATGATGAGATGGCCAGGGATAAACTGGAAAGTGCTAAAGGACATGTGATCGAGGCCATCGCTGAAACAATGGATGTATACGGCGTGACCCCGGCTGCCGGGAAATTATATGCGACCATGTATTTCAAGGATCAGATGAATCTGGATGAAATGCGGGAAGAGCTTGATATGAGCAAGCCAAGCATGAGTACAAGTGTCCGGAAACTGCAGGAAATTGAGATGGTTAAGAAAAATTCCAGCGTGGATCACGAAAACATACGTATGCTGCGGAGAAGGACTTTTCCATTCATTTATGTCTTACTTTTGTCAGATGTGGGACCGTGAGGCAAAAATGAATATGGAAGCCATCAAGCAGGCTGAATTTGAGCTTGATGAGATTATTGAAGATGAAAATGTCTCGGCAGAACTGGTTGAAGAGGCACGTGAAATCTATGAACAGCTCAATCATTCCAAGACGTATTATCGCTGGTTGGAACGGCTCGTGGCAAGTATCCGTTCCGAGGAGATTTTTGAATTTCTGCCAAAGGATCCAAACAACACACAAGTATAAAACAAAGGAGAGGTTTTAACGCTTATGCGTTTTATTGGAAGCAAACAATTCATACTGGGACTGACATTAATCATTCTGCTGGCGGCATGTGGAAATAATTCATCTGCTAATGAATCGGAAAGCAGCGGAGAATCGGAAAATAAAGGAACGATTGAAATGGCGCAAATTAACTGGGCTGAGAATATCGCCGTTTCGAACATGTGGAAAGTAATCCTGGAAGAAAAAGGGTATGAGGTGAATCTTAACTTGCTCGATATGGGGGTCATCATGCAGTCATTGGCTTCCGGTGAACTGGATATTAATTTGGAAGTATGGCTCCCCATTCAGGATAAGGCGTATCTGGAAGAGTATAAGGATGAAGTGTTTTTCGCGGAGAAGGCATGGTATGATAATGCTAAAGTAGGCTTGGTTGTTCCTAGCTATTTAGAAGATATCAATAGCATTGCAGATTTGAATGCAAATAAAGAGATGTTTGATGGGAAAATCACTGGTTTCGATTCCGGTGCCGGCACCATGGAAGTGACCAAAATGAACTTATCCCGGAATACAATCTTGATTATGAACTAATGCCAAGCTCGGAGCCTGCAATGATTACGGCAATTGACGATGCCATTTCTAACGAGGAACCAATTGTCTCCCCTCTTTGGAGTCCGCATCGTGTGTTTTCTCAGTATGACTTGAAATTCCTCGAGGATCCAAAGAATGTGTATGGTCAGACGGAAAAGATTTATCATGCTACCCGTCAGAATTTTGCTGACGATTTTCCGAAAGTCAGTAAATGGATGAAAAACTGGAAATTGAATGATCAGCAAATTGGTGAGCTTATGACATATGTAAGTGATGCTGAAGAACCGATTGACGGTGCCCGAAAGTGGGTCGAGGAAAATCAGGAGCTTGTCAATGAATGGGTCACAGAATAATGGGGGAAAAACAAAAGGAAGCCTTTTTAAAGGGCTTCCTTTTGCTGTTTTGGCAGTATACGGATTTACCATAGATAATCGAGCAACTCATTCTGGAACAAGTTTGTATCGATGGAGCACTGCTCAGCTTCAATACCGTATTGCCAGCCGTAAAGCATAGCGTTTTTCCGGTCCTTGCGGGTTGTAGTCAGGGGCATTGGATTTAGTGGTTGGTTCCTGCTGGGGTTGTGCAGTCCAGACGACGGTGTTCTTCTGCGCTTTTTCTTTCATGGCATTGTAGGCTTCCAGAAGTGCGCTTCCTTTATCATAAACGCCATAGAACCCTGGTTCGTAATTCGAATCGGCAAGTGTGTCATACCAGCCTTCCATAAATGCAGAGTCAACAGGGAAACTTGGCTCAATGTCACCAAAAATGGCAACTCCTTCAGGGACGTCTAATTTTGCGTATTCGATGGCCTTCTCTGCTTCTTTTACACCATGATCGTACCCAGTTGCGTCGGTGAAATGATTGTAAATGAGAAGGATTTGAACGTCTTTATCGTGAAGGAAAGCTGCTTCATCTTTGTCTAAACCGATGGAGACTCCTTCTTTATCGCCAAGATAGCGCCCCCACACGCTCGGTTTGCCAAAGTTATCAGCTGTGCATTGATATAGGTTTTATCTGAATTGCTGGCAGAGTCGACACCCCAATAAATTTTCTGTTCCTTCTGTTCATCCTTTTGTCCATTTTCTTGATCATTATTCTGTCCATCCTTCTGTTCGTCTTGTTTGTTATCTCCATTTTGATCGCTATT